>JAAZOH010000004.1 GCA_012797845.1 Candidatus Beckwithbacteria bacterium | reverse complement strand
TTCTGTCCCTGAATCGGGTGATTATATTTTTAAAGCTACAGTTTACGCACCGAGTACTAAATCTGATTCGATGTACCTACAATTCAATAATGAAACTAAAAAAATCTGGAATTTTGCTTCTTCGTCAGGTTTTTCTTATAAAAAGAAAAGTTTAGTCAGCAATACACCTTTGGATAACTATTTAAAAAATTTAGAAGCAGGTAAACAATATACAATCTCTTTCTATAATCGCGAAAAGGCTGCAACTCTATATAACTGGCAATTAAATCTAGTTAAGCCAACAGTTGTAGAAGTCCCACCAACAATAACAAGGTGTAAGACAGGATTAAATAGTTTTTCAGTCAATACTCCATGTTCGGATGATAGCGATGATCGTTTAGGTTCTTTTTATCGTTATATGACATATCAATGTTATGGCTATGATAAAGTTACTGAAGGCGGATCAACATCATGTAAATCTTCTTCTACCTGGAAAGAGTATGCTGAAAAATACTGTGCTGATAAACCCAATCCGGAATGTTCTAATTCTGAACCTATTGATCAAAATTGCCCATCTGGAATAACTTCGATCAATCTTTATAAAACTTGTAGCGATCAAGACCAAGATAGTATAGATAAGTTTTATTATGGTGATTTTGTTTGTGGTGATGGTTATAAACAATCAGCTTATGATGGCATTTGTCGGAATGGTACTGATTGGGTAAATTATGCAATTAAATTTTGTAAGGAAAATAATCATAATGTATGCCCACAGCCAATGCTGTCTTATACTCTTGAACCTAGCGAGGCAAAAATTGAAATGTCTATAAATAGTTATGGTTATGGAGTAAATGTGTTATTAAAACAAAGCAATACACTCCTCTTGGACCAAAGTGGAATTACCTATAAATGGACAGCTTCTAACCCTGCCATTGTTAGTATTGCTGATAGCGGATTTTCAAATGGTTGTCCTTATGATTTAATCGCACCTTGTCCAAATATGCACGCTGATCTAAAACCTTTAAGTTCGGGTAATTCACTAGTTAAAGTTGTAGCTTATAAAGATAATCGGGAAATTGCTAATACAAGTTTATCAGTGTTTGTTTCTGATCCTTCTTTTTCAACAAGCACTAGCTCAGCGAGTATATATCAATCTTTGGATTCAGGACGTTAATGCTTAGAAATAAGAGCCGCTTAAAAGGCGGCTCTTATTATCGCCCAACATTGACCTTATACCCTAATCCATGTACTATAAAATCACAAATGAAAAAGACAACTACCCCTAATTATCACAAAAAAATCGCTATCCTTTCAGTTATGGCTATTGCGCTGTCTTTTAGTTTTGGATTGAGTTTGGACAAATTAAAAACTTCCTCTACCAACAGCTCAAGCCGACAATTAGAAACGTTTGTGACTGAGTATCAAACCGAGCCAGTTGAACAAATTACTCAAAAAGAAACAGAGCAACAGGAATTCGGAGATTCTCAGGAGGCTTGCGAGTATCTAAAATCATCTCTATGCCAAAGCCGACCAATTGGTCAATCAACTAGAGAAAAAGAAAGGTGTCAAGCTTTGGAACAACTTTGTAATCAAGAAAAGTCAGCTTCGGCTTCTTCACAACCAGAGTAACTTACATTCGCCACGATTCATTGATTTTTTCAAATAAGGTTTTTTTATCCTTAGTATCAATTTCTTCAAAATCATCACTCACTAGTTTAACTCGTTTGTTTTTGGGTTTGCTAAGCTCAACCATATTTTGTTCCAGTTTTTCTAAAATCCGCCGATCTTCTAAAAACCGAGAGACTCGGTTGAATTGATACAGTCCTCCCTGGCCACCTTCATGATGCATTGTCAAATAAAGTTGCCGTTTAGCCCGAGTTACCGCTACATAAAAGAGACGATGTTCTTCTTCAATCTGGTCTGCAAAATTGAGCGCAAAACGGCTTGGCAAAACGCCTTCAATCATACCGATTAAAAATACGCTGTCCCACTCCAAACCTTTGGCTGAGTGGATCGTAGAAAGGGTTAATGGTTTTTCTTCATCATATGTCCCATCAACTTGGGCTACGCCTCGTTCAGGTGGTTCTAAAGCCAAATCTGATAAAAAGCTATCAAGACTTTCATAAGAAGCAGCAATATCTTGCAAGGTTTCTAAATCAGAAAGTCGCAGATGCCAATCATCAAAGTGTTTTTTAAGAAGTGGTTTATAGTAATCAAAACAAAAATTAAAAATGTCACCTAAAGCTAGTCCATCACTATCAAGTTTGCTCAGTAATTTTAGTAAACGTTTAATCCCCTGGCTATAACTAAAATCAGAGCCAAATTCATCATCCAAGGTTTGGATAACTTGATTAAGATTGATGCAGTTTTGCAAACTAGCCACAATTTTCTCAGCAGTTTTTGGCCCGATATTTTCAATCAGTTTTAAAATCCGTATCCAAGATAATTCATCAGTAAAATTTTGCACGATCTTTAAATAAGCTACTAAATCTTTGACATGAGCTGTTTCGTAAAATTTGACTCCGCCATAAACCTGAAACGGAATTCCTAATTTAGAAAGCTCACTTTGAAGAGGGATGGAAATAAAAGCCGATCTAAAGAGTACAGCTTGTTTACCTAAATCAATCCCATTATCTCGCATCATTTTGATTGTCTGGGCTAGCCAAGTAGCTTCGTCATACGGGTTTTTAAACGTGACAATCTCTGGCTTAAGACCAGATTGTTTATTGGCTGCTGCCAGCTTTTTCTCATATTTATCTTTCATGCTATCTAAAACCACATTACCTAAATCCAAAATCAGCTGCGTACTCCGATAGTTTTCTTCTAGTTTAATAACCTGACAGTTGGGGAAACGGACGGGAAATTCCATAATATTCTGATGAGTTGCCCCTCTAAAACCATAAATGCTCTGAGCATCATCGCCAACTGCCATAATATTGCCATGGCTTTCAGCCAGATAGTAAGCAATATCACCTTGCAATTTATTGGTATCCTGATATTCGTCAACCATAATATGTTGATACTGGCTAGCTAAACGCTGCCTCATCTCTGGATTTTCCAGTAAAATTTTGAGATAAACGAGTAGATCGTCATAATCAACATAGGAGGCTTCAAGTTTGGCCTTAGTATACGCTTGGCGAAGATTGGTAATTTCCTGATTAAATTCTTCAAATTGAGGATATTCCCGTTCCAAAATATTTTTGATAGCAGTTTGTTTATTGATTGATTTACTGATAATTCCTTTGAGGGTTTCTTTTTTAGGAAAACGTTTTTTAAGATCCAAATACCCTAATTTGCCCATCACGCTACCTATTAATTCATTAGAGTCAGCACTATCTAATATGGTGAAATTATTTTCCAAACCAATAGTTTTACCATAGCGTTTTAAGATTTTAAAGGCAAAAGAGTGAAACGTTCCTCCATCTATTTGTTCGCATTTAGGGTCATGAGCAGCTGCCCGAGAGAGCATAGCTGCCGCTGCCTTCCTGGTAAAAGTCAGTAATAAAATTGATTGTGGGTTGATGCCTTGTTGAACTAAATGGAGTGTCCGGTATTCAATCACCCGAGTTTTACCAGAACCAGCGCCCGCAATGACCAAAACCGGTTTGTCAGTAGTCGTTACGGCTTGGTATTGGGAAGAATTAAGATGAGATTTTAAATCAACCATAGACAATCAATACTACACCAAAAATAAGAAAATATGAAAGAGTTTTCAAGATAGCTAAAATGGTTGAACTGAATTTAGATATTAATCACAATTACCCCATGAGGTTAAAATAAAATTGAGGTCGTATAAATTTACAATTTGATCAGCATTAAAATCTTGAACACAATTTGTACAGGCACCCAATTTATTCAACACAAAATTGGCGTCTGCTAAATTTACTACTCTATCATTATTTAAATCAGCTGGGCATACTTTAGTTGATTCTGGGGCTACAAAACCATTCCAAATTTTAAGATCATCTACCCACACTCTATGAGCTTCTGGCTCAGAGACCTCGTAATAAACTTTTCCGATAGTAGCTTTCCATGGTCCTTCCACGGTTTCAGTTGCTAAATTGGAAAGATCAAAAATTGATTCACCATTAATCCACATTTTAAAAACTCCATTTTGAGGGTCACGCTTAACATAGTAATGGACATTAAACCATTCATTTTCAGGAAGTTTATAGTTATCTTTATGAGCAATAGTTGTTTTTTGCTCACCCTCGTGAAGGATGAGTAATAGGTTGTATGTATTTTTAGTGGTGTCATGATTCATGATTGGGGAAATCCAGTAGGTTCCAGGAGATGGTTTCTCCTGACTCATAGGAACAAACCACTCCCACCAAGACCAATCATAAGATGTGTGTAAAGACCAATCAGGACAAAAATACCAAAATGACATTGACCAATCTTTTCCCACTAAATCACTGGGGTAAATATTAAATTCTGCTCGACGACTACGCTTATCTAACCATTCTAATCCAATACTTTTTGTACCACTATGAGTTCTACTATTTTCTAACCACATTTTAGCCGCGGGCGAATTTGGTCCAAATTCAAACCAGTTTGTGAGTCCCATATTTATTCTATTAGAATCAACAATAGATGCGCTTTCAAAATCAGTTTGATAGACAGGTACAACAGAAGTATTGTCAGCCCAAGCAAAACCAGGCCAAAATATAACTATCAATAAGAAACAAAGTATAGTTATAAAATAATTAGCAACATGTTTTAGCATAGATTAAAAATTTTGTTTGACTAAAGTAATCTTAGCAAATCCAGTATTAGACTCCCTACCTCTTATAATTAGGGTATGAGTACCAGCATTAAGCTTAAAAGATTTGGGTGTAAATTGATTATTGGTTGAAGTTCCATTTCCCCGCCAAGATACATATTGCTCTATAGCTTTTGAGTTAGTATTTATATCCCAAATCATTTCTGGGCTTGTTGGCTCTTGATCAAAATTTATAAATAAAGAGTTAGATGCCTCATTTACAGCTTTAACTAAAATTTTTACTAAATAATAACCAGCATCAGCTTCATTAATAGAAAATGTATAGATTGCTTTTCCACCATTAAGCGGAACTGGAGTTTCTTTGTTTTGACTAATATACCCATTTCGTGCTAGATAAAAAGGTTTACTAATAACACCTTTTTTTGCTAGATACACATTTTCTGATGTTAAAAGAGGTGTGGAAGTAGGTGTCGGAGTAGATGTGGAAGTTGGTTTTGGTGTTGGAATACTAATTAAAACATCTCCTTTATTTGACAATAAATTTTGGTTAAGGCCGTCTTCAGTAGAGTTTTCAAAATAAACAGAGCTTTGATCACTACTCGTTCCAGATTCGAGAATATATAATTTAGTTTCATCAATGAAGCTTAAGGTCTTAAATCTTACCGTAGCAAAAACACCATCGCCAGCATATTTCTTAGGAGGAACATTAAAAGCAGCAATATAAAAAGAGTCATTGTTTATATCTTTTTTAAAATAGGTATCATATAAGTTTCCCTGACTAATACTTAAAACCTGTAATTTCGTACTATCAAACCCAACTAAAATATCAGCAGCAGTAGAATTAGCACAAATCCCAGCTCCGCAAGTATTTAATCTAATTAATACATCAAATTCTTCGCCAATATCTTTAGGAGGATTGTTTATCTGAAGTTGGAAAAAAGCTTGAACATTACTAGTTTCAGCACTATATATATCCGGAGTTCTTGAAACGCTTTTTAGTCTTAAAAAAAATATTGGCAAAAATAAAAGATTAAAACCAACCACTATAATGAGAAGGGTTTTTAGATTATCAATAACTACTTTGCTAAAAAATTGTTTTTTCTTTTTATTTCTTTTTATTTTCTTATTATTCATATTTTCTTTATCTTAATACTATTTTTAAATTAGTGTCAAATGCTCTATTAAGAAAATAAAAAGAAGTTGGGATATAATTTAAAAGATATTTTCCATTTTTTACTACTTTCCATTATTTTATTTTATGCCTGATGAGAGATTAGATGCTCTTCCAGCCAACTCTTTCTAAATTGCAAAACATAGGTGAGAGACCTAATTCTTCACATACTGTACGAGATAAATCAATAAGTGGCATAATTCTTTCTCTTCCTGTAAAAGATATTCGATAAGAATTAGTATTAAATCCTACTCTTCTACCATGAATTTCAGTACTTTCTTTTGCTGGTCGTTTTATTTTCGGATCAACTCCAAACATAGTTCCAAGTGCTCTTAATAAATCTAAATTAACTGAGATTAAGGTAAGATGTCTAGTCTCTTTGGATGCATCATAATAAATCTGGTCATTTAAATACCATAATCCAGTTAGAAAATACGGATTTTCTCCAGAAAGTAAAAGTTGATCATATAAAGATGAATCACCTACCGGACCTGGTTTTAAAGGAGTTGCTTCGGCAATTGAAACACGTTCACTGGTACCAGAAAATGCCCACCTTATAAATTGCAAATACGTTTCTTGTCTCGAAACAGTAAATGGCATCATACGTGCAGCCATAGCTGCATTTTGATACCCGCTTGTCAGAGCTAATGCCCAAGATTGTGAATTTTCACTTGATCGAGGATCTCTAGCTTCATATATGTGACCACCAAAGAGACTTTGAAGCTCTTCCATTTTAGCCTTACGTCTATCTTGAATAATCATTCTAGGATATTGATCTGTGGTTCTATCAGAACCAGTACCTCCCATGTTCAATGAGCCTTGATGTTCTAACAAACCAGCAAGAAAGGCAAAGTGTCTATCATCTTTTTCACTTAGCAAATCAACAGCATTATTTCTTGCTTCTCTGTGTATAGCCCTTTCAGCTACTACTTCAGCAGTTTTTTGCCAAGTTGCTGGAGAAATAGCTTGTAAAGAGTTATTATCTGCTATCCACTCAAAAGTTGTAGCTAAATTATGTCCTGCTTCTGCATCAATTTCCTTATATCTACCTGGGATAGAAAAACCTAAGTCTTTTTCAAGAAGAGATGTTAAATCTATTTGCTGAAGCATTAATGTCAAACGCCTTTGTTCTTGCCTTAAGCCTTTTGAGTTAGGATTTATTGCTAATCTAGCTTCTATCTCATTAAGCCTGCCTAAAATATCAGTCTCTTTTGGGGTAACTCCCTCACTTATTCCTGGAAATTTTCTTTCTGTATAAATCATATATTATAGGTCTATATTATAGAATAATTTGCTGAAAAAGCAACTTAAATAAAGAAAATTAAATAATAGTAAAAAGTTGGGATTCGATATAGATCTCCAAAGTTAAGGTGTAATTAAGGCTAAACAGACAGTATAATAAGTCGTAATTATCTTATGTTTAAGCATCTTTGCCAAAAAGTATCAAATGGTCAAATATTTTGGTTTATTCTAATTATTTTTATTGCCCTATTGTTACGCTTAGTTAGATTGGATGTCTCTCCAGCCAGATTAACTTCAGACGAAATGAGTATCGGCTACAATGCCTACTCAATTTTAAAAACCGGTACCGATGAGTGGGGCCGAAAATTCCCACTAGTTTTCCAAGCATTTGGTGATTTTAAACTCCCAGCTTATATCTATTTGGCAATTCCTTTTATCGCCACCTTGGGCTTAAACGCTTTATCTCTAAAACTACTTTCGGTAGTTGCTGGCATAATAATCGTCTTTGCTATTTATCTTATTGTTAAAGAAATAACTAACAATAAAACTCCAGCTTTAATAGCTGCTAGTTTGGCAGCTATTAGTCCTTGGCCAGTTCATCTTTCCCGCACGGCTTTGGAGTCTAATTTGAGCTTGGCTTTTTTTAGTCTTGGGTTTTATTTTTTACTAAAAACTATCAGCAAAGCAAAAACTATACACAGTATTGCTAGTGGTATTTTTTTAGGACTGACGTTTTATAGCTATGTAGCTTACCGACTAATTGTGGCCTTATTTATGGCAATTTTGCTAATTGATGTTTTTCTAAAACAAAAGTTAAAAAAGCCTTTTATCTTGATTGTTATTGTTGCAGTAATAACAGTACTACCAATTATTGGCGTTTTATTTGGTAATGGCGGTATGGCTCGGTTTAGCCAGGTGTCTCTTTTTCGCGATGAAGGTATTGCAGCTATAGTCAATGAAGACCGGGCTTTTTGTTTTTTACAAAACCAGACTATTTTACCAAAGCTTTGTCACCCGTTCTTTAATAAATTTGGAACTATTGGCATTAAATTTTTAGACAACTACGCTAAATTTATTTCTCCGACTTTTTTGTTTATTGAAGGCGACCAACTACAGTATCTGAGTAACCCTGGTTTTGGTGAGTTTTTTATCATTTTTATTCCTTTTTATCTAATTGGTATTTACCAACTTTTTAAGCAAAACTCCGTTAAAGCTAATCTTACTAAAATCCTATTTTTACTCAGTCCAATGCCTTCAGCTTTAGCTGGTGAACCACAAATAGTTCGCGGTAGCGCTTTGATTCCTTTTATTTGTCTGTTCATTGCTCTTGGTATTTTCCAAAGTTACCGTTATCTTAAAGCCAAATCATTGCACTTGGTTTTCTCTCTGGGATTGGCTATTTTTACCTTACTTTTGCTAGTTCAGTACACTTTAAGCTATTGGTATATTTATCCGGCCAATTTTGACAATGCCGCTTCAGCTCTCAATCCCCAAATAGGCACATTTTTAAAAGAACACGAATCAGCATACGATTTGATTTCAGTTAGTAACTATTTTACTGATGCGCATATTTTCTTAGCTTTTTATTTACAAAAAGATCCTATTTGGTATCAACAAAATGCGGTTCGACCACCTCAGGATTCCTTTGGTTTTTCTCATCCAATTGCTTTGGGTAAATACGTTTTTGAAGATCAGACGTTACAACATTATGTCTGTAATTCTAAATATCAGAAAGTGCTGTATCTGACCAATAAAGACGAAGGCTTTAAACCATATCAAGAATTTCGCAGTTTTTCTGGCGTCCACTTGCAAACTGCTATATATGACGTAGATTATCTGCGCCAATGGCTTCAAGATAGAAAACAACTGGAAAGCTATTGTAAATAATAGGTCTATTTCTTTTTACTGCTTGGTTTAGACTTAGCAGCAGGAATTTCTTTTTCTACTGAAATCGTGCATTCGGTCAATAGAGCAGCTATAGCTCCCACTCCTGCCCAAACAGGAACTAAGACTGTTCCCACTACACCAATAGTCATCGGAAACATCACAATAGTTTTGCCATTTTTATCTTTGATGCTAATTTTGCGGACATTACCTTCTTTAACTAATTCTTTTACTTTGGCTACCAATCCTTCGCCTTTAACTCGAAACTCTTCAGTTCTGGTAGTTTTTTTCTTGGTTTTTTTGGCTGGCATACAGTCTCCTTTCAAAAAATCTTGTTAATCAAATAGATTATAGCAAAAACTAAAAAAACTCCCATGAAAACAACAAATAGTTTTTTCTTTTTGAAGATAGTTTTATGTGTTGGTTGTTTTATATTCTGGGTAGTATTTTTTTCAATAGGAACAGCTACTTCTTTTTCCTCACTTTTTTGAGCTAAAGAGTCTGCTGCAACTTTTGTTTTTTCTAAAGGTGAATCATCTCTAACTCCAAAAGCACTTCGCCTATCGCTTTCCAGCAAAGCTGATTTTAATTGAAACGCTGAGGATAGATCTTTAAAACTATTAAAGTCAGCCATGTATAAAGAATAAACTAATTTAAATACACAGTCTAGTTAATTAATTTTTACTTTTTCTTGCTCAATCAAATACTGTAAACCAACATAGACTGTGATATAAGCAATTAGCCATAAAACTGCCACTAGCTGATGATGATAAAACGAAAAGAATTGGGTCAGTAAAATCAAAACCAATAAACTTTGTTTGAATTTTTCATAGGCTTTACGGCGTTTTTTGCGTTGCAATAAATAAACTCCCATCAATACTAAAATCCCCGCTATAAGCGTAGAAATAATCGTACCCCAATCCCAAAAGGTACTATGTGCAATGTCAACAGTTAGCAACATTTTGGCAATACTAATCATCATACCAATTATGAAAATTGTTGTTAGTAAACGAGCGGAAAGTCTATTTTTTACTGAATCAAGATACGCTTTTTTGAGGTAGTATTTAGCTTGAGAAAGGATATTTCGTTTAGCTACAGGCTGCACTTTAATTGATTGAACTAGTTGTTTTAAGCTTTTAGTGACTTCGTCATTTGTCTTGGCTTTAGCAAAATAGGCTAAAGCTCTAGCTTTTTCATCTTGATCCAAATCTGAAAAAATAATTTCTTTAACCAGCTCCAAGCCATTGATAGCATAATCTTTTTGATCAAGTTTTATTTTTTTATCTAAAGTTCTAAAGGCGAAAAACATCAGCACAAAAATAACATACATAATGGCAAAAGTCGGTTCAAAAAAATAGTCATTATCCTCAGTAATAAACTTGCCCAATTCGTCAATAAAAAAACCAAAGCCAATTCCACCTACAATTGAAGCCACATACTTAGCTTCTTTGTTTAAAAAAGCCATGGCAAACACCAAGGCAATCATCATAAATAATCCTCCCCATAGCATGTGAGCAATATGAAGTTGGGTATTGCCAAGCCGGGCATAATTAGTTACTGATAAAAAGACCCGAATCACTAAAACCGAAGAAACGGTCATAATCATGAAGTTTTCCAAATACCGACCTGCTTCTAAGTTGTACGCAAAAAAAGAGAGTTGTTTGAAGTTGAAAGGTTTCATAGCAAATATATTATTTCAGCTTGTCGGCTTTTTGTATCATAAATAGCCACCGATCCCTTGGTAACTTCTGGGTTTTCCGAAACCCCAGCTACTGTTCCTGGATTGACCCATAAGGTTTTACCAATTTGCGAAATTTTAGCCACGTGGTCGTGACCAGTACAAACTAAATCATAGTCTCCGCAAGTAAGTAAAGCTTGTGTAATTTCTGCACCATTACCATGAAAAACGGCAATTTTTTGACCATCTTCTTCTAAGCTAAAAATATTTCCCTTTGGAGCATATTCTATTTTATGTAGATCATATTGCTGTAAACGACGGATAATACCATACTTATCCCCTTCATTATTACCAAAAACCATTTTAATTGGCCATGGCCAATCGCTCAAAAATTTGAACATAAATGGTGAAACTAGATCGCCACAAAAAAGAGCCAATTCAATATTGTGATTATTAAAAATTTGATGTGCTTTTTCTAAATTAGCAACATTATCATGTGTATCTGAAAAAATACCAATTTTCATAGGTGGATAGTAATTTGTAATTAAAGCTATTATACCTAACTCTGTACCAGCTTATAGAAGAAACGTTTGACAATTTCAGTAGACAGGAAATATAGCAAAACAAGACCAATAATAATAGTCAGAAAGTATGGAGTTGGTGGTGTAAATTGGAAAATTGATTGACCAAAATGAGTAAATGGTAAGGCAATCGTGGTTCCAATCGCTAAGATTGAGAGAATAATAATGGTTAAAGAAGGCAGCTTGGCTTTGAAAAAGACCGAACGGGTCCGCAGCGAATACATCAAGATTAATTCAGTGAGAATACTGCCAATATACCAATTGGTTTGCAAAACTGAAGGTGAGTATTTAAAAAACATCCCAAAGAAAATAAAGTCAAAAACCGTACTGACTAAGCCCATGGTAGTGGCGATTAAAGCAAATTCTTTGAGATTGTAGCTTTCTGGTTTTTTGACCTCAGCAGGATCAACTGAATCAGTGGCTACTGCAATTAGCGGAAAATCAGAAAGTAAATTGACCAACAAAATCTGAATTGGCAGCATCGGTAAAAAAGGGATTACTAAAGAGGAAATAGCCACCGCAAAGAAATTGCCAAAATTAGAAGATAAAGTAATTTTGATATATTTTAAGGTATTGGCAAAAACTTCCCGACCTTCTTCGATCCCATCTACAATTACTTTCAAACTTGATTTGAGTAAAATAATATCAGCTGCTTCTCTGGCAATGTCTGAAGCTCCTTGCACTACCAGAGCAACATTAGCAGCTTTTAAAGCTGGCGCATCATTGATCCCTTCTCCTAAATATCCTACTTCAAATTGCTGTTCCAATAGTTCAATAATATGGTGTTTGGTTTGGGGCGAAACTCTGGCAAAAACACTATAACTTTCCACTGCTTCTTTTTGCTTGCGTGGCGTAAGCTGTAGCAAATCTTCGCCTAACATAACTTGTTTGGGATCAGCGATCAAACCAATTTCGGTAGCTACGGCTCCAGCTACGGCTGAACTATCACCGGTAATTATCTTGACCATCAACCCCAAACTTCTGGCTTTGGCCACTGCTTCTTTAGTAGTTTTTTTCAAAGGATCAACAAAGGCAATACAGCCTAAAAAGGATAGTTTTTTTTCTTCGACTTTAGCTTCGTAATTAGGAATAAAATGCTGATTTTTATAAGCAATTGCCAAAACTCGTCGTCCCAACTTCCCTTGCTCATCAATCCAATCATCTAGTTTTTTTCTCTCCTGCAGATCCACATTGTCACAAAATGGCAAAATTGACTCAGCTGCTCCACGCACAATAAGTTTATCCTGACCATCAATGCTAATGATTACACTCCCTCGACGCCTATCCGGATCAAAAGGTAATTCCCCTAAATGTTTGATTGCTCCTTCCTGATGAAAGGGGTGTTGCTGACTGGCTTTTTCTATAGCTGTATCAAAAGGATCCTGGCCATTGCAGTGATTTTTAGCAGGCATCGCTTTTTTGGCATACCAAAGTAGCTGGGCTTTATTTCTAGTAAAAAAGTCAACCACTTTTAGTTTATTTTGTGTAATTGTCCCGGTTTTATCAGTACACAAAACTTGAATGCCACCTAAGTCTTCAATAGCTGATAAACGCTTTACTACTACTTTATGTTTAGCTAAGCGTAACGCTCCTCTAGATAGTGAAAAGGTGCTGACCAAAGGCAGAGCTTCGGGGATAACTGCTGCAGCCAAAGCTATGGAAAAAATAACCAATTCAACAAAATTAGCCTGATCTCCCTTTATCAAAATATTGGCCAGAAAAACCATAACTAGAGTTACTAAAACCAAACGTAAGACAAAGCCGCTAAATTTATTCATGCCTTTTTCAAAACCACTAGTACGCACTGTTTCGCTACTAAGCTTAGCAATGCTTCCAACTACAGTTTTTTTGCCAGTAGCCACTACTACTGCCAAACCAGTCCCACTAACGACGCTTGTTCCGGAAAAAAGAATATTATCAGCTTTAAAAATTTCAGTACTTACTTTTGTTAAAGGTTGAGCAGTTTTAGACACCATGTCACTTTCTCCAGTCAAAATAGATTCATCTACTAACAAACTATTACTCTCCAATAGTCTACTATCAGCATCAACAATATCACCAGGTTTGACTAACAAAATATCACCAGGCACCACATTTTTAGCCTCAATAAAAATATCTTTCCCGTCTCGCCGTACTAAATTGTGAGTGGCAGTATATTGTTGGAGCAGTTTTAAAGCTTGTTCTGACCGATATTCTTGGAAAAATCCTAAAACACTATTAATAAGTACAAACAGCAAAATCATGGAGCCATCCATATGCTCCCCCAAGATGTAGGCCAGACCAGCTGCTACCAGCAACATATAAATAAAAGGGGAAGCAAACTGACGTTTAAAAATAGTTAGAGCACTCAGTTTTTTGCCAGAAAGCTTATTGAGACCAAATTCCTGCAATCGTTTAACAGCTTCTTGACTACTCAAACCTTTAGACCGGCTGGTAGTAAAGTTAGCCTCTATTGCTTCTGCAGTTTGACTAGTGTATTTACTATATACAGTATCACTACTTATAGTTGTTATTTTGGTTTTTTTGGGCAGAGAAACCATACTACTTCTAGTCTAGAAGTTTTAATTTCTAAAAACAATGGGAAGGTTTTAAAAATATATAATTACTTTTGAATTTTATTCGTAGCGTAGTGCTTCAATCGGCTGAAGTTTTGCAGCTTTTTGAGCAGGATACCAGCCAAAGACAACTCCAATCAGCACTGAAACTCCAAATGCCAGCAGAATTGAAGTGGGGGCAATAGTAAATGGCAAACTCATCACTGAAGACAAAATAAGAGAAATACTAATCCCGATTACGACTCCAATAATCCCTCCAATAAAGGTGATCAAAATAGCTTCAATTAAAAATTGATAAATCACAACCCGCTTTTTAGCTCCTAAAGCTTTGCGTAACCCAATTTCCCGAGTCCTTTCTGTTACGGTGACCAACATAATATTCATAATTCCAATCCCACCAACTACTAAAGAAATAGCTGCAATTCCAGCTAAAAGAGTGGTAAAAGTTCCAGTCACCGAACTAACTGTATCAATCAAATCTTCTTGATTCATGATCCGGAAATCAGCACTATCTGGATCACTAATCCCATGACGCTTAAGCAAAAGAGCTTCTACTTCATCTTGGGCCTGGCTCATCGAATTTTCATTAACAACACTCAAGCTCAGAGTAGAAAGATAATTTTGACCATACAGTATTTTTTGGGCAACGGTTAGGGGCACAAAAATCATACTATCCTGGCTCATCATCCCAGTCCCTCCTTTGCTAGTAGTTACTCCGATTATTTTTAAAGATTGGCTATCAATCCGGATTGACTGACCAACAGGATTGGCTCCTTCACCAAACAAATCGGTTACCACATCGGGCCCCAATACGGCTACTCTACTCATAGCAGTAATCTGCCGTTCACTAATAAATGAGCCATACTCTATCTCCACATTATTAACCGTCAGATATTCTGGGTATACTCCATAAACTTGGGTGTTAGTATTATTTCTACCAGCAATGATTTGCGAGTTACCTGAAATAACTGGTGAGATATCGGAAATTAAGGATATTTCTGATTTAATGGCCTTAGCATCATCAAGTGTTAATGATTCTCGACTACCACTAGCACCTCTAATACCTCCCTCACGAGAAGCCCCAGGTTGAATAGTCAATAAGTTGGCTCCTAAAGATTGAATTTGATCAGTGATATTTTTTTGAGAAGCTTGTCCTAAAGACATTAAAGCAATTACGCTGCCGATACCGATAATAACTCCCAACATAGCTAAGCCTGTTCGAACTTTGTTGACTGTTAGAGTTAAACTGCTTTCGTTAAAAATTTCAATTAGATCCATAATTTTAAATTTTATTTTTTCTTTTTCTTCGATCTTCAACTAGATGGCCATCTTTCAAAAAGATAATTCTTTTAGTCATATCAGCAATATCTTTCTCATGAGTAATAATAATAATGGTATGGCCTTTTTTATTGAGATCATTAAAAGTTTTCATAATCTCTTCAACATGCTTGCCAGAAATATTTCCAGTTGGCTCATCAGCTAAAATAATAGCTGGGTCCATAGATAAGGCTCGAGCAATCGCCACCCGCTGCTGTTGGCCTCCAGATAATTGATTGGAGTGATGATAAAGCCGATCACCCAAACCAACTAATTCTAAAAGCTCTTTAGCTTTTTGCTCGCGCTTGGCTTTAGGAACATTGCCATACATCATAGGCACCATTACATTCCGAAGAGCTGTAGTTCTAGGTAATAAGTTATATGCTTGGAAAACAAACCCAATTTTTTTGTTGCGAATTTCAGCTAGCTCATCATCTGTCAAATTACTAACTTTTTTACCATCCAAAATATATTCCCCAGAACTTGGAGTATCCAGTGCTCCTAAAATATGCATCAAGGTTGATTTACCTGAACCTGATGGACCCATGATAGCTACGTATTCTCCTTTTTCAATGTTAAAAGATACTTTTTCTAAGGCGATAGTTTCTACATCCTCGCTCACTTTATATACTTTAGATAGATTGTCAGCTTTTATAATTGACATGAAAGTAATATTTTATAATTAATGACCCATAGGAGGTGTCATCGTACCTCTGACCATACCAGCTCCTCCTCCACCTCCACCCATACCAGGAATCATTAGTCCACTACCCTGTTTATCACTACTACCACTAGTTCCGGTTCCTGAAGTACTACTAATAATGACATCGCCTTCAGATAGTCCAGAGACTATTTCAACTTCGGTATCGGTTTCTAAACCGGTCTCAACTTGAACTGGTTGAACTTGGCCATTTTTCATAACCCGTACAATTTTTTCACCATTGCGATCAACTACCGCTCCAACCGGAATTACTAATACATCATTTCTTTTATCCAAAGTAATATCTGCCGTTAGAGCCATATTGGTCAAAACACTATCATCTGATTCATCAAAGCGAATCAAAACAGTGTACTGCGTGACTCCGCTAGTCATAGTCCCTACCCGATCAATAGCCACAATCGTACCTTGATAGGTTTTATCAGTTACACTATCTAAAGTTAAAGTAGCTTTTTGTCCACTTTTCAATTGATTAATATCAACTTCAGTAGCAGTAAACGAAGCGATAGGATTACCATCAGTCTTGATTGAAGCTACAGTTTGACCAACTGCTCCACCACTGCTATTTTCCGAACCAACCAGCGAAAGCCCTTCTGCTATATTCAGACCCACAATTTTACCAGCTACTGGAGCTGTAACGGTAGCTTGATACAGTTGATAGTTATACCAAGCTGAAGACAGTGAAGCTTGAGCACTATTAATATTAATAGCTTGTAACTTATAATTCTCTTCAGAAGCCAACCATTGATCTTGTAGAATTTTAAACTCTGGTAAATTTCGATAATCAGAATTAGGATCATCAAAATTTGTTTCTTCTGTCTTTTTCATATAATCATCCCAAGAACTAAACATGGAGGCTTGCTGACTATATTGAGTAGCCGTAGCTGAATCGACATTTTTCTTAGCATTAAGGTAACTTGCCCATGCTGAAGACTGATTATTGACTCCGGTGGTATCCAAAGTAATTTCTGCAATTTTATCGCCAGCTGCTACTTCTTGGCCATCGGTTATAAACACTTCTTTGACCTCGCCACTAGCTTTGGTAGAAACTGAAATCAAGTTAGATTGTTCTATCTGACCTGACAAAGTCACAGAAGAAATCAGATTGCCTTTTTCAACTGTAGTAGTTTGGATTTCACTGGCCGTCTTGGTATTTTGCTTTGTGTAGTAATAGTAGCCACCACCACCGGCAGCTAAAATAACAAATAGAATAATAAGTTTGGCCTTGAGAGACCATTTGAAAGGATTTGGTAATTTCATATATAAAGTTCCAATACAGTAACTATTTTATTGTAATACATTATTCTATGAAGAAATATTGAGATTAAGTTGAGAATCAAAAAAGCCTTTATTATTACACAATGAATTAAGATGCCCCGCCATTTTTGGCGGGGCATCTATTCCTAACTAGTCTCTATTCCTGTCCTGTCCTTAGTTGCTTTGAGTTTGAGTATTTCCAGCATCTTCTGGAGCGCCTGGTCCAAAACCGTCACCTCGTCCACCCATACCTGGGCCTCCATGACCACCAGGGCCACCAAAACCCATCACATATTGCATATCGATACCGTTTTCATCAGCCCAAGCCTGGAGCTCATCTCGCTCAGCTTGACGTTTTTCTTGTTCAGCTTGACGCTCTTCGTCAGTCATATCTTTCATTTGACCCATTTGGCCACGATCAGCTTCATGAGCAGCCTCAAGTTCTTCGTGTTTAGCTAAAATAAGCTGTTTCTGAGCTTCAGTTAGATCACCATTAGTCACAGCGTCAGTTAGACGTTGTTCGTACTGAGCTTGCATTTCTTCTTGGTGAGCAGTCCGATCTTCATCAAATACTGCTTGAATATCGGCTTCAGCTAGCCCAAATTTCTCAGCTAATCTTTGAACAATAGTCTGTCCACTACCATTGCCATTTGCACTCTGAGCAGAAACTGTGCTAGTAGTATAGACAGTCCCAGCCAATAAAATTGCACCTAAAACAGGGAGTAAAACTTTTTTATTCATAATTATTTTCACCACCTTTCAAAAATAAATTTTGTAATATATTTCGCAAAGCAAAGCTAGAAAAGTAATATTTTAAAATAAGTAAGTGTTAGCCTTAACTTCCGAAACTAGTGCGTACTATAAAGGAAGTATTTGAGAATTTATTGAAAATTTTATGAATGCTTTCTCAAGAAAAAATAGGCTTAAACTATGTAAGCAAATAAAAAGCGCTCCGACTTAATGTTGGAGCGCTTTATAAATATTGTGTTTAAAAACTATTGCTGAGCAGGCGGCATCGGCATTCCACTTCCGGAAGCGTTTGGTCCTCGACCCATTCCGCCTTCTGGCATATCTTCTGGCATCCCCAGTGCTGTCCGCAGTTCTTCCAAGCTAACTCCAAGTTTGTCAGCTGCATCCTGCATACTGACTCGTTCACCTTGAGTTGGATCGCCCATAGCTTCCTGAAGTTTTTCTTCAGTCACGCCTAATTTCTCAGCAGCAGCACTCAGATCCAATTGGTTTCTTCCCATCATGCCTTGGCCATTACCTGGCATACCAGTTTGATTCTGTTCTTGAGTTTGGTCTTGGTTTTGCTCTTGAGTTTGACCTCCCAAACTACACGCCCCTAAAGCTAAACTACTTACTAAGATGGCTCCAAATAAAAGACTTTTTTTCATAAAAGCTCCTTAGAAATTTTTATAATACTATAGTAATGTAAAAAGCTAAGTTGAGAAAAGATTGAGAAAATCCTAACGTTTACATGGTAAAGTAATGCTAAATTTTGTTCCCTTATCTAGTTGACTATCTACTTGGATCTCTCCATTCAACTGCCCTACAATTTTTTTAGCAACTGATAAGCCAAGCCCATAACCGTTAGAGTCAATCTTAGTTCGGGCCGAATCAACTCGATAAAAGCGGTCAAAAATGTGCGGCAAGTGATGCTTAGCAATTCCCACTCCATTATCTTTAATAGTAAAGGTTAGTTCTTTGGTATCGGCTTTAGCTTTAATCCAAACTTTACCATTTTTCTTACTATATTTGATAGCATTGTCTACAAAAATCTGGATTAGTTCAGTCAGCACTGCTTTATCGCTTTTAATCGTTATAGTTCTTGGAATTCTTTGAATTTTTAAAGTAATTTTTTTAGCTTTTGCCAAGGGTGATAATTGTTTTACGACTTGCTCAACTAAGGGTGCTATTACCACTTCTTCAATTTGCAAATGATTACCATCAACGCGTGATAGTTTGAGCAAGCTTTCTGATAAGCTTTCCAATCCTGCTACATCATCTAAATTTTCCTGTAAAATTTCCCTGGTTTGAGGTGACAATTTTTTGTTCATCAAATTAACTTCCAAAGAGGTTTTTAAAGCTGTGATTGGCGTCCGCAGTTCATGTGCTGCATCAGCTACAAAACGTTTTTGTTCTTCTAAAGAGAGGTAAATTGGTTGTAAAGTTTTGCCTGATAAAAAGTAACCAGCTCCAGCTACCAGCACCACAATCGCACTATTAATAAGTAGCAACTGAATGAGTAAATTGTGCTGGGCTGACTCTAAATCTTCAGGTAAAAAATGCGGCCCAGTTGGTGGAACAAAATCAGGAGGCAAATCCATCTCTGTTTGATGTTGAAATCTTCGTTCTATCCGTTGATATTCACTTTGAATAATTGAAGTGGTCCGGAAATAAATAGCCGCACTAATAGTGCCACTGATTAAAAAAATAATTAAGGTGTAGTAAGCAGTTAGTTTAATGCGTTCAGATTGAAACATAAAAAAGTTTTTTATGTGTCATTCTGACCCCGCCTTGGCGGGGGAAGAATCTTTCTTATTTTAAGATCCTTCGTCGCTACCCTCCTCAGGATGACACTAATAATATTAGTAAACTAATTATCTATTTTATAGCCAAAACCTCTGACTGTCTTGATAATTTCTGGTTTTTGAGGAAAGGCTTTATCAATTTTATCCCGTAAATAGCCAATATAAACTTGAGCAGTATTAGCTAGCACATCACTATCATAGCTCCACACTTGTTCAACCAATTTGTCTTTATCAAAAACCTGACCTTTGTTTCGCAATAAAAATTCCAGCAGAGCAAATTCTTTTTTAGAAAGTTCAATAGTTTTCTCGCCTCTTTTAACTTCATAGCTTACAGTATTGAGCGTCAAATCCTGAGCTTGCAAAACTTCTGCATCTTGCTTTTTAGGCCGACGAGTTAAGGCTCTGATTCGAGCCAATAATTCAACAAAGGCAAAGGGTTTGCCTAAATAATCATCAGCTCCGGCATCCAAACCTTCTACTCGGTCATTAACTTCAGTTTTAGCAGTTAGCATCAAAACCGGAGTATGAATCTTTTCGGCTCGTAATTTTTTACAAAGAGTCAGGCCGTCCATTTTAGGTAGCATTCGATCCAAAATAATAAGGTCATAAGCTTCACCAATAGCAAAGTCATACCCTTCTTCACCATCATAAGCCACGTCAACTACATAAGACTTCATTTCCAAGCCCTTTTTGATGTAAGTGGCAATACGTTGCTCATCTTCAATGACTAGTAGTTTCATAAAAATCTTAAAAATACTTTAAACAACAAATCAAATTATATTATATAAAAAATATTGAGAAATAGTTGAGAAATGTCTAAAACATAAACTTCTTGCACATCTTTTTCTAATTAAAGTATAGTTTATATATAGGTAAAATTTATCAGAAATGAAATTAACGTACAAACTCGCTATTCCCC
The DNA here is from genome assembly GCA_012797845.1 of Candidatus Beckwithbacteria bacterium. Lineage (NCBI taxonomy): Bacteria > Candidatus Beckwithiibacteriota > Candidatus Beckwithbacteria bacterium. The sequence continues at coordinate 64,463 of JAAZOH010000004.1, read as the reverse complement.
TTATTGTTTTTCTTCTTATCAATTCCACGCTTGGTTTTTTAGTAGTTTTTTCATATCTATCTAATTCCCTCAAAGATCAGGCCATCAAACAATTACAAGGCATTAGCAATCTTAAAAAAGATCAGATTTATGAATACGTAGAAGAGGAAAAGGAAGAGATTGTCAAAACTACCGAAGATATCAAGCTTCATCTTCAACTTTATAAGCAACAAGAAAAAGAAACTGAAGACACACTTCCAAAAGAAGTAATTCGCAAAACTCTCAATGATGTACTTAGTAAATCAGGAAAATTCACTGAGCTATTTTTGATTGACCCTAAAGGAGTTATTTATGTCTCAACCAATCCACATAATGAGGGAAAGGTTAGAGAAGATGAACATTATTTTTATGAAGGTCAAAAGGGTATTTATGTTCATGGTTTTACCTATGATCTAGAGCTTCAACAACCTGTCTTAATTATCTCTACACCTATAAATTTAGATGAACAAACCTTCACCTTAGCTTCCAAAATTGATCTAAAGAAAATGTCAGAAATTATGTTGAATGATAATGGTCTAGACAAAACTGAAGAAACATATTTGGTTAATAAATTTAATTTTTTTATTACTGAGTCTCGTTTTGAAAAAGGGTATGCTTTGCGTAAAACTCTTCATACCGAAGCCACTAAACAATGTCTTTCTAAACAAAATGGAAGTGGCAGCTATATTAACTATCGAGATCATAAAGTGCTCGGCAGTTATGTTTGGTTAGATAAAATTGAATCTTGCATGATCACTGAAATTGACGAGCAGGAAGTTCTAGCCAGTACCAGAATTATCTTGCGCTCAATATCAATCATTGCAACAATAGTAGTTTTAGGCGCTTGTCTTTTTATCTTTTTTGCTATCAGAAGAATAGTCAGACCTTTAGTGACTCTTGAAAAAGTAGCCGAGCAAATAGGAGCTGGCGATTTAGATACTAAAGCGGTATTCAAAAGTAAGGATGAAATTGGTGATTTAGCTAGATCAATAAATAACATGGTTAGTAGACTTCGGGTTTCCAGGAAAAAAATCCAAAAAGCTTTTCAGGATATCAATCTTGAAAAAGATAAAGTCACCGCTATTTTACAAAGCATTGGCGATGGAGTCTTTGTACTAGATGAAAATAGAAAGATCACACTGGTTAATCAGGTAACTCAAGATATTTCAGGTCATCAAGCCAATGAATTGATAGGAACGGTATATGATACTCATTTAAAATTTATTTTTGAAAAAACCGGCCGGGAAAATAAACAATTTATTGATGATGTTTATGAAACTGGTAAGGCCACTGAAATGGCCAATCACACTTCTTTGATTAGAAAAGACGAAACCAGAGTTTCGGTAGCTGATAGCGCTGCTCCTTTAAAAAATAAAGACGGGGAAATCACCGGCTGTGTGGTGGTGTTTAGAGATGTAAGCCAAGAACGAGCGGTTGAAAAAATGAAAGACGATTTTATCTCTTTAGCATCTCATCAACTACGAACTCCATTGACTGCTATTAGATGGTATAGCGAAACATTGCTCAAAAATAAAAAAAGCAAGCTTAATAAAACTCAAACTGAGTATACAGAAAATATTTACCAATCTACTAAGCTTTTAATTGAACTGGTGAATGGCTTATTAAATATCAGCCGTATAGAATCAGGCAGACTTATAGTTGATCCTGTCCCCACTGATTTAGCTACTTTATTACAGAAAATTCTTAAAGAACTGGAAATGAAAATTACTGAAAAATCCCAGATAATAACGATCGAAGTTGCTGATAACTTACCTCAAATAAAAATTGATCCTATTTTGATTCGTCAAGTATTTCTTAACTTAATTAACAATGCCATTAAATATACTCCTAATAAAGGCAACATTAAGATAAGCCTTAACCAACAGCAAAACTATATTGTGTTCCAAATTGAAGATAGTGGTTATGGAATTCCACTTGAGAGCCAAAAACGTATTTTTGAAAAATTTTTCCGAGCCGAAAATATTATCAAAACTGAAAATACTGGGACTGGATTAGGGTTATATATGGTCAAAAAAATTGCTGAAGTTTCTAATGGGAAAATTGCCTTTACCAGCACTGAGGGGAAAGGCACTACGTTTACCTTTGGTTTATCAATTAAAGGCAGTAAGGCTCAAAAAGGAGAAGTAACTTTAAGTTAAAAAGCAAAGATCCAAGCAGCATGAAAAAATTTATATTCATTATTATTTCTCTAATTGTATTATTCATTGGAGCTAGTGGGTTTATATTAGGAAAGCAGTACCTAAAATCCAAGCCTCAGCCAACTGATTTAATTCCTTTGTCATTCCGTTTGAAATGGACTCACCAAGGTCAATTTGCGGGTTTTTATATAGCTAATCAGGAGGGTTTTTATCAACAAGATGGCTTAGATGTGACAATCAAGTCTATAGACCTTGACCGCCAGATTACTACCGACTATTTGATAACTGGTGAAGATGACATTGCTATTGGCTCAGCTGATGAGGTACTTATTGCCCGAAGTGAAGGCCAACCAGTTAAGGCTGTGGCCGTTATTTTTAAAATTGCTCCACTTATCTACCTTACAAAAAGTGGTTCCAACATTAATAGCCCTTATGATTTTGTTGGAAAAACAATTGCTTTATCTCCAGGTCAAGGAACATACCTATATGAAAGCATGCTTGGTCAGATTGGTATTGATCGGACTAAAATTAAAGAAATCCCTATGACTGATTGGGATCTATATAAATGTTGGGAAACAGCTGATATTTGTCCAGACTACGCTACTAATGGACTTGCTCGAGCTGAAAATGATGGAGTTGCTACTACTGCTATCTGGCCAAATGATTATGGTGTGCCGTTTTATGCTGATGTTATTTTTACTACCGATAGCTATATCCAAAAACACCCAGACATAGTTGCTACTTTTGTCAAAGATAGCCTAGAAGGCTGGCAAGAAGCTATTGAAAGTCCACAAAAGGCAGTTGAGGCAACCCTGCAGTTTAATTCAGAATTAGATAAAGACTTTCAACTCAAAGCTATCGAAATTAGTATTCCTCTCATTAATACCGGTGATAGTAAATTGGGTTGGATGGATCCAGTGGTCTGGCAAAAAATGCAGGATGTTTTGGTTAAACAAGGTTTAATGAAGAAATCAGTGGATATTAATACTGTGTTTACCAACGAATTTATCCGATAACATGGCTAATATTTTACTTATTGAAGACGATGAACAATTGAGCCAAATATTAGTAACAAGACTAACTGAGGCACAGTATCATGTTGACTTGGCTTTTGAAGGTGAACAAGGCTTATGGATGCTGTCTCAAAATCAGTACGATCTTATTCTTTTGGATTTAGATTTGCCAGGAATCGGTGGCTTAGAAGTTTTGGCTAAAATTAAGGGTAAGGAGCAGAGCCAACATGTTCCAGTTTTTATTTTGACCAATAAGGATAATGATGCTGATTTGAATAAAGCTAAACAACTGGGAGCAAATCAGTATTTAATTAAAGCTAATTATAATCTTGATGATATACTGAGAATTGTTCAACAAATGCTTAATAAATAAACGGAGGACTATATGGGTTACAGTTTGCTAATTATCGAAGATGATAAGTTGCTTGGCAAAGCTATTCAAAATGCTTTGACCGAAGCAAGTTTTAAGACTTTCTGGTCTAAAGAATGGACTGAAGCTGAAGAAGTTTTGAAAAATAATCATATTGATTTGATCTTTTTAGACATTATGCTACCAGGTATCGATGGCTATGAAATTTTAAAGACATTAAAAGCTGATCCAAAATACCAACAGATTACCGTAGTAATGTTAAGTAATTTTGGTCAAATGAATGAAATTGACCGGGCTATGAGTTTAGGAGCCAGTGATTATATTGTCAAAGCCAATATTGATCTTGAAGACTTGGTTGAGCTAGCCAATAAAAAACTGACTTTTAATAAGTAATTGGGTATTTAAAAAATCTATAGTTTAAATTTCTGCACCCCTATTCCCGAAAGAATAATCAGTCCCCCACCAAATAAGTGATAGGCAGTAATAGTCTCGCCCAAAAACCCAAAAGCTAAAATACTGACAATGACTGGCGTTAACATTGACATCATCGTCATATAGGAAAGTGTAGCTAGCTGTAAAGTTTTACTTAAAAAATAGCTGTAAATACCATAGGAAAAACCAGCTAACAAAAGCAAGATACCTCCTTTAGGAATATAAAATGTTTGTGAAACAAACGGTGCAGCTAGTAAAAAACACAAGCCGGCAATGGCCACTCTTGATAAAGCAAGCAGCAATGGGCTCAACCCAACTTTTAAAACCGGTTTTTGCAAAGCCGCACTGATAGCTGCCAACAAAGCTGCCAGAAAAATAAGAATATCTCCCAGATGAGGAATTAAAATTTCCCCTTGAGAAGTCAAAATATATAGACCCAATAAAAATAGTAGCAGTAATCCTAGTTTAACTTTAGTAAGTTTTTCTTGGAAAAAGAAGGCGCCAATCAAAGTGGCAAAGATAATAGTGCTTTTTATTAAAAAACCGTAATTGATTGAGCTGGATAGTTTGAGACCATAGCTACCTAAAATAACTGAACCCGCAATAGTTAGTCCGGTCAAAAGCAAGTAGAAGCGCTGTTTAGTAGATAGTTTGGCAAAACCGGATAATTTTTTATGGCTCAGAGCCAGTAAAAACAGAAATCCTATCAGATAAATTTGTGTTGGGACAATAAAAGGATGTCCGCCCTGATTGAGAATAGCTTTATTAGCAATAATGCAAACTGCCCAGAAAAAAGAAAAACTAAAAACCGTAAAAAGTTTGTTTTTAAGTAAGTCCATAAAACGCCATTTTAATCTTTTAAATTATTAGTGTCATCCTGAGTGAAACGAAAGATCTAATTAGTATAAGAAAGATTCTTCCCCCGCCAAGGCGGGATCAGAATGACACGTATTTTAAAATTTTGATTAACTACTAATTGTATTACTTTTAGATCAGAAATCGTAGGTTAAAACACTCAAAAATGTTACAGTATTAGCATGAAGTTTCCTAAAGTTGTGATTGATTGGAAAAATCTGTTTAAAGCAGTTGTGCTTTTACTTTTTTTGGCAATTCTGGTTTGGCAAACTAATAGCACGGAGCAAACTCTGGAAACCTATTATCAAACCACCACGCAGCTTAGTACTGCCCAGCAAAACCTAAGCAGTCAAAGTGCTATTTTACAAGAACAACTGCAAATTACTAAAGCGGCTTTGGACGATCTTAAAAGCCAGGATCAATATCTTATTAATAAAGACTTGGAAGCCACTATTTCTGCTATTGAAACTACCTATACTCAAGCAGTAACCACCTACGAAGATTTACTCAAACTCAAAGAACTCACTAGCAAAACTACAGATGAGGACAAGGCTTTTACCCAAAGCCTGGTCTATTTATCCAAACGTAACTATGCTTCAGCTTCGGCTACCCTTAAAACTTTGCAAAGCAAAATCACGGCTGCCAAACAGGAAATAATCTCAACCTTTACGATTCCGGAAAATGTGCCGGTTAATAATAGCCCTCCTGGCAGTGGTTTTAGTACTCAACAGGTCTCTATGGGTGGCAGTAACTATTTGGTCAGTCTAGTGGCTGGAGATTTAGGCTCAACCCGGGTTTTAGTGGATACCGCTTCTGATCAAACCTGCGGCAATGACTGCCCAACGCTTTCTCTTGCTGATTACGTCTCCCGCAATGGCGCCTACGCAGGTATCAATGGTTCTTACTTTTGCCCAGCTAGCTACCCCAGCTGCGCCGGCAAAACCAACTCCTTTGACACCTTACTTATGAACAAAAATAAAGTCTATTTCAATTCGGACAACAATGTTTACAGCTCTGTTCCGGCTGTGATTTTCGGAGATGGCTGGATTCGTTTCGTGGGCAGATCGCAGGATTGGGGACGGGATACGGGCATTGACTCCATGATTGCTAACCAGCCCATGCTGGTTTCTGGTGGTCAAAGCGTTTTTGGTGGGGATGGTGATCCAAAAAAAGGCAGTAAAGGCCCAAGAAGTTTTGTCGCTAGTAAAGGCAATACAGTTTATATTGGGGTGGTATTTAATGCCACTGTCGCTGAATCAGCTTTAGTTTTGCAAACCCTGGGTATGGAAAATGCGCTTAATCTTGATAGTGGCGGCTCAACGGCTTTGTGGTACAGTGGGTACAAAGTTGGCCCCGGCCGCAACCTCCCCAATGCGATTGTATTGGCAAGAAAGTAAAATTATGATGGAAACGTCTATTGAACTAATGTCTGGTTTAGCAAAAATAATTGTGTTTGTTTATGGGTTTATATCTCTATTAGTTTTAATATATGGCATAAAATCAATCATTGCAGAACAAACAGTTATTTGGCGTGATGACGAAGGCAACTATGCTTATTCAAAAAAAATAACTATTATTAAATCTATTCTTCATGGATCGTTCTCGCCTTTTATTTATCCAAGAATATTTCCTAGAGAATCAGAATCATATTATGGTTCTTCAGCTAAATTTTTAGGTGTTTTATATATTATTTTAGGATTATTTATGTTAACTCCATTTATTTGGGCAGTACTTGCATTTCACTTGATTTAATTAAGAACTTTTCAATTTCTTTCATCACCAAATCACATTCTTTTTGAGAATACCTAAAATCGTGCCCCATATTTTCTTGCCTCACCACATATGGATTTTGGGCATTGGCCACAATTTCTTCCGTTTGGCTTGGGGGAACAACCGTATCTTCTAGGGCAATAAATATCATTAAGGGTTTGTTTATCATCTTAACTTCTTTGGATGCAGAATATTGCAAACCATCCTTGGCAAATGAATATGGAACATTGAATGTTCTAACCTTTTGAGGATCATTTGGTAAATCTCTTTCCGAACATCTAAACCCACCGTTTTTTTCCCATTCTGATTTTGAACCATATCTGTTTGGCGGCGGACAAAGAGTAACTATTTTAGTGATTTCTTTTATTCTATTTCCAGCAATTATTGCTGTAAAACCACCCATACTATGACCTATCAAAATAATTTCTGTTGGCTGTTGAGACTTATAAAAAGTAATTCTTTCTTTAATTTGTTTAAGCAAATTTGTTATTGAATAATTAGAAATGTCTCCGGTTTTCCAAAGATTGCAGGGGTCAAGCCGCTCTACAGCATAGCCTAACTCTTTAAGCCTTTTTTCAAAAGTCAGCATATGAAGATAATCTGGAGAATCTAAATATCCTGGTAGTAATAATGCCAATTTCATATTTATTTCAATAATATCAGGTTTAATCTGATTCGAAAAACTATTTCCCTTCCCTAGACTCTGTTTTATTCATCGCAATCACACTAGCAATGATGATCAGACCTCCTAGAAATTCTTTAGCCAGTGGAATTTCCTGGTAAAACACAAAGCCAAACACTACTGCAAAACATGATTCCAGCATCAGAATATTGCTGGCCAAAACTGCCTCAACTCTTTGAAAACCATAGTTGGTCAAAAAGACATTGGCAATATTAAAAATTCCAGCTCCAATTACCATCAGCACTAGACTCATATTCCAATTAGCTACTGGCAAGCCATCACCTTTGACTAGAGAAACCAAAAACACGATCACAAAAGCCACCAGAAAATTTATGACCGTCAGCTCATAGTTGTTTAAAGTATCCGATTGCCATTTTCTAGCAATATAGCTCAATGAGAAAAAGATTATAGAAATTAGCGTCAAAACTTCACCTCTACCCCAACTCAATAAATTACTAAAATCCTGTACCGAAATCAAAACCACTCCAGCAAAAGCCAGCAAAACCAGTACAAATTTTTTGATACTTAATTTTTCTTTCAGCAAAATAAAGCCAAAAACTGCCGTGGTTGGTAACGAGCCAATAAAAGAAACGTTGCTGTATTTGGTGATAATAATTGCTTGGGTGTAGAGAATGATCCCAAACAAAGCATAAGAAATAGCCCGCAAAAAAATAAGTGCCCAATCCTTTTTACTAAGTAACCTAAATTTTGCCAGCTGAATATGTTTGCCAAAAACCAAAATTCCAATCACAAAGGCAGCCAACATCCGCAAATACACCTGCTGAAAAAGTAGAAAACCAGTTGCTAAATAGCGGGCAAACAGCCCCATGGAAGCAAATACGATTGCTAAAACGATAAGTGCCAAAATTCCTCGCTCTTTATCAGTTTTTTGAGAAAGCATAGATATTTCACTATTATAGCTTGATTTTTAGATTTCATCTTTGGAAGTAGTTTGAGTTCCTAAAATTTCTTCTTCGATCTGAGATTTGTAAGCTTTAACAAAAAGATCTGCTACTTCCTTTGGCCAAACTTCTCTCATTCTCTTTCTACCAATTTTTATTAATTCTTTGTTATCACACTTCACTCCCGCCTCTATAAGTCTTTGAGCAAGAGACATTTTATCAGCCGCTTCTAAAACTGAAAGATCACCTCTTTCTTCTCTCATATATAAATTATGTAGCAGTTTTAATTCCTAAACTTTTACTTTTAGGAATGTTAGAAAAACAAGCCATCACATCAAAATCCGGACTGCTCAGTCGCAGCATTTCAAAACTGTTTCTTTTAACTAATTCAAAACCAGATATATGTTTATATCGTTTCTTAAACTCTGAGTAATTAGTATTAAAATCAGCATCACCTCGTTCTGGTCTGTTTGGATCAGGTTTGCGAATTTTTATCAGTCTTAAAAAACCTGCAACAGTAGAAATCGGCTTTTGTAGTAAATAGGTATAGCCGGTAGGAGTAGTTTCCACAATTTTACCTAATAATTTTATTTCCTGCGTATAGTTTTGATATTCCTCATCTGTTTGGCAAAAGATACAAGCAAATTCTATTGGGGCCGAACTTACACTAGTAAAATGATTTTTAAGCTCGTTGCTATGCTGAACAATATAGGTAATAGTCTGAATAAGATTGGTCATGCAAAAATTATGTTTAGTATACTAAGAAAATTTAAAATTGAGAATAATCCCTTACTACTTAGGATTTAACACAGAAGAGAAAGATTAGCTACAAATCAAGGCTTCATTTAGCTCATTGGTTTTTCCAGCCACAACCAAAGGTAAACTAAAAGCCCGCAAAGCTTCCCGAATCGACAAAACACCTTGAGCCGAATCTTTGCGACCAGTAAAAGGTAGGTTATCCGGACCTCTTTGGCACTGAGAATTAATATTGATTCTGGAAACTTGATGAGACAAAGTGTCGATCATTTTATTCACCGTTTCTTTATTTTGAGTAAAAATACTGGCCTGCTGGCCATAGTGCGAATGGGTCACGAAATTGATCACCTCGCTCAAATCATCATAAATCATGACTGGAATTACCGGCCCAAATTGTTCTTCGTGGGCAATCCGGGCCTCAATCGGCACTGGAAACAAAACTGCCGGAAAATAATAGGTACCGCCTTTGACCCCATAATTTTGATTAACAACTCGGGCCCCTTTAGCAACTGCATCATTCACTAGTTCTTGCAAATATTCAACCCGGCTCATTTCTGGTAAAGGTGTCAATTTGACACCATCTTCTTGTGGAGCTCCTAATTTAAGTTGATCAACTTTATGAGCCAAAAGCTGCACAAATTCATCGGCTTTGGATCGGGGTACAAAAATATTTTTCAGAGCCGTGCAGCGCTGGCCATTGAAAGACAAAGCACCACCCAAACATTCATTGCTGGCTACTTCTAAATCCGCGTCTTCCATAATGATAGCCGGATTTTTAGCCTCCAAACCTAAAATAGCATGTAGGCGATGAGGAAACGGATGTTGGTTACGGATAGCATCGGCCACTTTGGCTGAGCCAATAAAAGCCATCACATCAACCTTACCAGATTGCATAATGGGAGTAATCACTTTTTGACCTTCACCAAAAACCGTATTGACTACTCCAGCCGGAAAAGCCTCAGCAAAAGCTTCCAAAATTGGAGCATGTAAAAGCACTCCAATTCGAGGCGGTTTGAAAATCACAACATTACCAGTCAGCAAAGCCGGAATAATAATCGTCAGAGTTTCGTTGAGAGGATAATTGTATGGCCCCATACACAAAGCAATACCCCTGGGCGCTGACATGATTTTGGCAGTGATACCTCCTTTTTTGGAAGGCTGACTCAGTTTTTGCATTTTGGAGCGATAAAAGTCTACTGTCGCTTCGATATATTCAACTGTCCGGTCAAATTCACTGTAGGCATCAGTTTTGGTTTTACCAATTTCAGCCATCAAAATATGAGCCACTTCATCCCGCTTTCCCTTCATCAGCTGAACAAAATGAGAAACTTTTTCACACCGCTTGAGCGGATGCATTGTAGGCCACTGACCCAAACCTAAATCATACGCTTTGAGCGAACTATCTAAAACGCTTAAGGCGGCCTCTTCATCGAGCAAAGGATATTTACCTATGACCTGAGCTTCGGTATCGGGAGTAGGTGTGATATAGCTGACAACTTCTTGGAACTCACCGGTCCATTCACTAAGCATTCCGTCAATTAAATAAGTATTGAGATTGATATACACACAGCTCCTTTTAATCTGTAACAAAATTATTATGAACTAAATAAAATAGCTCTTCAATCATTGCATTTTTACAAATAAATAATGCTAATTTGCTACAATGAAGCCATGAATGATTTTAAGCAGTTTAAAAAAGTTGCCCTAGACGCAGTTGCTAAAGCCGAAACTATCATTTTAAAATATTTTCAAAATTTGCCTCATATCGAAACGAAAATTGACAATACTCCCGTAACTCAAGCTGATCAAGAAGCTGAAGCAGTCATTATAGACACAATCAAAAAGGCCTTTCCTTCTCATGGTTTTATGGGCGAAGAATTTGGCAGTGATAATGAGAAGGCTGAGTTTACTTGGATCATTGATCCCATAGATGGCACTAAAAACTTTATTCATGGTTTAGAGTTTTTTGGCACGATTTTGGGTTTAAAATATCAAAACAAAATTGTAATGGGCATTTCCAATATGCCGGTGGCAGGCGAACTTTTATATGCTTCTAAAACTGAACCAACTACCTTAAATGGCAAACGGGCTTATGTCTCCAAAATACCCGATCTCGAAAGTGCTTTTGTAAATTTTAATCCCAGTAAATTTGACAATCCCAAAATGGTCAATATTGCCAAAGCCATAAGTGCCAGAAGTCTTAATATGAGAGGTTTTGGTGATGTGTATGGGTATCACCTGGTTGCTACTGGCAGAAGCGATGTCTTTTTTGAGATTGGTCCTAAAGCTTGGGATGTTTCTGCTTTTCAAATCATCATTCCTCAAGCCGGCGGTAAGTATTCGGATTTTGAAGGTAATACGTTGGGTTTAGGTGGAACGTCTTTAGCTACCAATGGCTTGTTGCATGAGGAGATGCTGAGGATTATCAAAACATCATAGTTACCAAACTAACTAAAAAATTGTAAATTAATGCTTTTTTCTTGCGATAAATGAAAGGTAGTCACACTGCCAAATTACTTTTTTGCCATCTTTTAGATACTCCTCTCGATATGGATTTTTGCTTAATGTAAAGATTTCCCAATCACTAAACACCTGCATAAGCCTGTCTTCGAATTCCTCATAACTTATATCTATTTCAGCATCAGGATCAATTTGTTGTTTACTCTTTATATCAAACATTTGAGGATTAGTAATTTCATGGATATAAATAATACCGTTGTTTTTTGTGCCCTTGATCATATTATCTATCACTTGAAACATTATTTCTTTACTTCTAGTGTGTGTTAAAACACTATGGGCAATAATATAATCATAGAAATTAATTTGTATCTTATAATTCTCTACCGGAGAAATAAAACCATTTAATTTATCTGCAACACCATAATCTTTAGCATACTTATTAAGTTTATTGATGGCAATTTCTAAATAGTCAACGCAATAAATATTGCTACTTTTATTTTTTAATAACCTTGCCAGAGGAATCGCATTTCTTCCAACACCTGAGCCTAAATCTAATATATTGATGCTTTTTCGTTTGTTGAAATATTTTTTATAAATATCAATGATTTCATTATTTGGTTTCTCTAGCCATGAAGCACCTTTTTGAAAAAGAGTGTGTTTTACATAAAGATCGTTGTGATAATCTTGTGTTGCTTTTCGCGCCTTGTTGACCATATGGAATTACTACTTACCAGGGCAGGTTGTAAACCTGCTCTGAACAGTTCGCTCTATATAATTTGAGATTGATAACAAAAGATTGTTTTGACTATAAATATATCAATTTACTTTATTAATTGCTTTTCCTTTTGCACAAGCAATGAGTGTTTTGTCCAAATTTTTATATCTTCTGCAAAAGCTTCTTTAGTAAACCAAGCTATAGGAGGAGTAATCCAAATATTACCTTCATAATTTTGAACTGTTTCTTTTTCTGATTCTAAAGCAATTCCAGCCAGTCTACCTTTGTGAACTAATTGGATAGCATATTGTAAATCAAAAATATCATCGCCAGTAATACTTACAATAAAGGAATCTTTTTTCATTTGATTAAGTTTGCTTTTATCAAGCAAGCCTTTTGTCTCTTTATTCCTTGCCAAAGCTGGAAAAATATAATCAGCCTTTCTAAGCACTTCATTAAGGCTATGATATTTAAAACGACTATCACGGGCTTCTCTAGACCAATAAATAACTTTCATGCCCATTTGTTGGCCAAGCTCAGCTATGCGAGCACCGATCGAACCAAGACCAATAACACCCATTATTTTCCCTTTAATTTCCCAACCCTGATGTTTGCTATAGTCTATTTTCCAATTATTTTTTAAAACTAATGGAAGTTTTTTAGAAACATTAAACATCAACGAAATTGCATACTCAGCTACAGATTCTGTTGAGTATTTAGGCACATTAGTAAGAACAATTCCTGCTTTTTTCATAGCCCTACCATCCACCCAATCAAAACCAGTAGTAGGAACACAAACAGCCTTTAGATTGGGAATTTTTTCCCAAACTTCTTGGGGAAATTTCCAATCTAATTGTTCTGGTCCTAAAGCAATTACTTTTTCTTCTTGGTCGTTAAAATAGGAAGATTTAAAATCTGGTTTTTCTACAACAAAAATTACCTTCGCCGTATTTTTCATAGCCTCTATTTGTTGGGGTAAAAATCCAGATTTGGAGCTTATAATAATAATTCTCATAGTACCTCCATTATAGGTTATAATTTAAAAATGGAATTTTCAATAAAATTCTATCAAAAAGGAAAGCAGATAGCGAGAGGTTATGAATATTCTTTTATTATAGGAATAAGAATAGTTGATTTTAAGTGAGTCGAACAGCTGCGGGACTTGGGTTCGAACCAAGATTACATGATTCAGAGTCATGTGGCCTACCATTAGCCGATCCCGCAATATTTTTTAGTCAGGTATTATTTCGTTACTCCAAAAAGGCTTTTTAAATGGCCATTGCTTTAGAAATTCTTGAATAGTTTTATAAAGTATTTCATACAACCCTTGGTCATAAGCTTCCTGTGTGACCCAAAAACTTACATCAACATCATAACTTTCATCAACCTTTTTTCTATAACCAGCTGGATAAAAATAAAAACACCCTAAACATTCTGTATTTTGAGGGTTAAATACAGTAAAGACAAAAGACGACTTGTGTTCAAATTCTCTTTGATGCCAACCCAAATCTATTAGATCATCTTCTATCGTTAGGTCTTTGCTTGGCCAAGAACCCCCTCTTGTTTTTTTAATAATATCTATACTCGACATGATAGTCATGTAGTCTAGATAGACATCTTTTGTAGTTAATTTGCGAATTAAAAAATATTTTGTTTTTAATTCTTCTGGAACAATAAAAGAGCTAGGAATATTAATATTCATATGTAACTATTTCAAGGTATTGTAACAGAGAAGAACTTAATTATAAATGTTGAGGCACTAATTTATTTTTTCCAACAAAAAATATTTCAATCTATTTTTCAAATCAGTCTTTAGAAAAATCTATTCCTGTAATTACAGTAAATAAGTAGACTAAAGGACTCCCAACTATCATTTTGGCAATCCAAGGATTGATAAGAAGTAAATTGTTAATTCTATTTTGATAAATAATCAGCAATAAAATAGTGAAGATAAAAAGAAACAAGCTTATTAAGTTTAAGAGGCGTTGATTTTTTATATATAACTTTGGTATCAAAAAGATTGCCATCAGGAAAATTAAACCAGAACCTGTAATTAGCTTATCTGGCAAATAGTCTGTTATGCTAGTTTCAAACCCTAATAAAATAAGTAGGTAAGCTAAAAATAGAGGAGTGATTAAAAAAATACCAGTTTCTGAAAATTGGGGATTTTTATTTGCTTTTTTTGTATGTTTTCTGTATTGCCTACCCAGTAAATAAATAACTAAGCTTAGTATGAGGTAAATAAATTTCCCAGATGATAATAAATAAAAACAAAAATACAAACTACCTGCAAATAAATAAAAATCAAAAGGGGTATTGATTTGGAAAGTATATTTATTTTTCACACTATGATGAATTTTTGATTTTAGGTAAATTTATTTTAACAAAGAAGACTCTAATTATAAACGCTGAAGCACCGATTCAATCCGCTGCAAAACCAAGTCTTTTCCTAATACTTCAATAGACTCAAAAAGAGGCGGGGTAACTGGAAAAGCAGTAGTTGCTACCCGAATAGTCATGAAATAATCTCGGCCTCCCCAATCTTTATACTTACCTTTCAAGTTTCGAATTACTTTTTCGATCTCACCTGTCTCCCATGTATCTAAGTTTTCTAAAACAGTTTTTAAATCGGTTAGTAGTTGCTTAATTTCTTCTGGTGATTTTCCAGTCAGAGACTGGTCATTCTTGGATTGATTGCTCTGTTTTTTGACAAGTTCTACATCTATCTCCTGCTCAGGTAGTAAAAATTTCAACAGTTCATTTATGTCAGATAAAACTTCTAGACGTTCTTTGATAAGTGGAATAGTTTTTTTAAGTATTTCATCGCTAATTGGTAATGTTAAATACTGCTTTAATTTATTAAAGAGCTCATCTTCAGATATCACTTCCCGAATGTATTTACCATTCATCCACCGCAGTTTAACTTCGTCAAAAATTGGTCCGGCTGGTGAAAAATCTTTGAGGTCAAAAAGCTTGATAAATTCTTCTTTGCTAAAAATATCTTTTTCTTCGGGATGTGACCAACCCATGAGACTCAGATAATTGATCAAAGCTTCAGGTAAAAACCCTTGCTCTTTATACCAAAGAATATTGGTATGACCTTTACGTTTGGACAGTTTGCTTTTATCTGGATTGCGCAAGGTTGGCGTGTGGAAAAAAACTGGTTTTTCCCAGCCAAAGAAATCGTAGATCAAAATATGTTTAGGACTGCTGGGCAGCCACTCTTCACCCCGCACTACATGGGTAATTCCCATCAGGTGATCATCAACCATTGAAGCTAAATGATAGGTAGCAAAGCCATCAGATTTTAGTAAAACCTGATCATCCACATCATTGCTATGAAATGTTATTTCACCACGAATCAGATCTTGCACTTTGATAGTTTGATTGTCTGGAACTTTGAGACGGATGACGTATTTTTCGCCTGCTTGGATTCTTTGCTGTACTTCTTCTGGGCTTAAATTACGGCAATGTCTGTCATACATAGGCACTTTGCCAACTTTTTGCATTTCCGTTCTGACTTGATTTAAGCGCTCTGGAGTACAAAAACAGTAGTAGGCATGACCTTTAGCTACCAGCTCTTGGGCATGTTTTTTGTAAATATCTAAACGCTGCGATTGCCGATAAGGGCCAACATCACCAGGCTTACGAGGGCTTTCATCTTCTGTAAGTCCTGCCCAATCCAAACCTTCATAAATTTTTTCTTCAGCATCTGCAACAAACCTGGTTCTGTCAGTATCCTCAATCCTAATTAAAAATTTACCATCATGTTTTTTGGCAAAAGCATAATCTAGCCATGCTTGATAGAGAGAACCCACATGGGGATAGCCGGTTGGTGATGGCGCTACACGAGTTCGAACCATAATTTCCTTGTGTCATCTTGAGGGCAACGCCCGAAAGATCTTTTTTAAATCATTAGATTCTTCGCTTTGCTCAGAATGACACAGTCTGCACTTTAACCATTCTTATAGTTAGTGTCATCCTGGTCCCATCTTAGCAAGAGAAGGATCTTTAATCTAGTTTATTAAATAAATCTTCAAATTTCGGATTTGTTT
This sequence comes from Candidatus Beckwithbacteria bacterium, assembly GCA_012797845.1. Lineage (NCBI taxonomy): Bacteria > Candidatus Beckwithiibacteriota > Candidatus Beckwithbacteria bacterium. The sequence goes on along the minus strand of JAAZOH010000004.1, from coordinate 48,276 downwards.
TTTGAATCAAAGTATCTTTAAAATTTCTCGTTTTGCCTTTTAAATATCTTTCTCTTTGTATTGCTATTGTAATATCATTAAACGTTTCAAAATAGACTAATTTATGTAGTTTATATTTTTTGAAAATCCTTCTACTAAATCATTTTTATGTTCATATATTCTTCTTTTAAGATTATCTGTGACACCTATATATAAAGTCGTATTGGTATAATTGGTTAAAATATAAACAAAATATTCTTTTGTTAACATAGCAAAGATTCTTCGCTTCACTCAGAATGACACATTTCAAATTCTATCTATACTCTATGGTGTCATCCTGAGAGCAAAGCTCAAAGGATCTTTTTGCAACTTTAAGATGTTTCGCTTTGCTCAACATGACACAATCAAAGATATTAAGAGTAACTACACTTCACCCTCAAAAGAAATATCAAGTGGTTTTAAACCATGCTTTTCATAAAATTTTCTAGCTCTCTCGTTTTGGACATACACATTAACTCGCCAAAGTTCAATCCCTTTTTCTTTGCACCAATTCTTGAAATCTGCAATCAGTTGGGATCCAACACCTTGTGATCGGTATTTACTAGTTACACCCATATCATAAATTTCCGCAATTGGTCTGGTTTTATAATCACATTTATAATCAAGTGACATATCTTCAGCTACTAAATAACCCACTGGAATACTATCAAGTTCGGCAATAAAACAACAAAATTCTTGGTTACTAACAATATCTTTGTAGTATTTTTCACCTATTTTGCTATAAGCATAATTTGTTTTTAGATGGGGATCGTACTGGGCATTATCCTTCATCACCTCATCATTAAGTTTTTGGATGACCTGCCAATCAGAAGGTTTGGCAAAACGAATATGTACATTCATTTTTAACAAAAAAACAATTTATAAAGTTTTTTCCAACTCTTCGAAAAGTCTCTTTTGTTCGCGGCTAAGTCTTTCGGGGACTTTGACAACAAGCCGAATATATTCATCTCCCCGACCACCACCACGAAGCCTGGGCACACCTTTGCCCCGCAATCGAACCATAGTACTTGGTTGAGTTCCAGGTCTGATTTTAATAACTAAATCACCGTCAACCGTAGGAATAGTGGTTTTCCCACCCAATGTAGCTTGAGTAAAAAGAATTTCGTGGTCTACAAAAATATCATAACCTTCCCGCTTAAACGTCTCATGAGATTGAACATCAATGGTGACATCAAAATCATTAAAGCGAATTCGGGTGCCATCATCCACTCCAGCCGGAATTTTGATCACATGCTCTTTACCTTGATGTACCAATTTGCGCTCAGTGCCTTTCATAGCTTCCATAAAACTAATCTTAAGGCTGTAGCGAGGTTTGGCTTGGGCACGGCGAAAACCGCCACCAAAAAACTGCTCAAAAATTTCAAAGGGATCGGAAAAGCCACCAAAGTCAAAGTTGCCATCACCAGCATTGGAAGAATAGGTGTAAGAAAATGGTCCGGATTGATACGTCCTTCCACCTTGAAAGCCACCAAAACCAGACGAGGGATCAAAAGCCGCATGACCAAACTGGTCGTACTGCTTGCGCTTTTGCTCATTGGAAATTACTTCGTAAGCTTCATTTATTTCTTTAAATTTTTCCGCTGCATCTGCTTCTTTATTGCGATCCGGATGGTACTCCAGAGCCAGCTTACGATAAGCCTTTTTGATCTCATCTGCTGAGGCTGTTTTGGATACACCTAGTACTTCGTAAAAATCTCGTTTTGTGGTCATAAGTTAGATATTTCTTATATTAGTTAAATCAAAAAAATAAAAAGTTTCTTTGGAAGTTTTAGCATTTATTGCCTCTATTGCTCCAATTTTTCTAAAAAAATTCTCTGAATTAATATTTGTTTTTCTAACTACAGCAATTGGTAAATCATTTAATGCAATTTTATCTAATAATTTTTTTATCAACTGTTTACCAATTCCTCTGTTACGATAATCTGGGTGGACTACTAAAGAACCACACTGCCAAATATTTCTAAATAAAATTTTATCACTCATTTTCTTATAGAATTTCACAAAACCAATTACTCTTTCTTTATCGATTGCAATTATCGCATTCTTATTTTGAATAATTTTTTTTATTTTATCTAAAGAAAAAATAAAAATATGGCCTTCTTCATTTTTAAGTAATTGATGTATTTGCTCAAAATGAATTTGTTTGTCAGTATAATCCAAATACTTTATTATCATGAACCTGTAGGGGCGGGCTTTCAGCCCGCCCCATACTAAATACTCAATACTTGATACTAAATACTAACTCTACTCATTTACCACTTCGCCCTCTTCTACGTCCCCATCAGCCTTGGTTTTGCCTTGATCCTGATCTTTAGCTTTGCCATTACCCTCAGTTTTTTCTTCGCCTTCAGGAGTTGCTTCTCCGGTTTGACCACCTGCAGCTTGTTGCTGCTCATACATAGCAGCTCCAACTTTTTGCAAAGCTTCAGAAAGGACTTTGGATTTAGCTTCCACATCTTCTTTGTTGAAGTCATCTTTTTCAATAGCTTTTTTCAGATCTTCGACAGCTTCTTCCACAGCCTTTTTATCCTCAGCTTTGGCTTTATCACCGGCATCTTTAAGCGTCTTTTCAGCTGTAAAGACGAGGTTGTCAGCTTGGTTGCGGACTTCAATCCGTTCTTTCTTAAGTTTATCTTCCTCAGCATGAGATTCAGCTTCTTTACGCATCTTCTCCACTTCTTCATCAGAAAGCTCGGTCGAGCCTTTGATCGTAATTTTTTGCTCTTTGTTGGTAGCTTTATCCTTAGCGGTCACATTTAAAATCCCATTAGCATCCAGCTCAAAGGTGACCTCGATTTGAGGGACACCACGGGGAGCTGCCGGAATACCATCCAGTACAAATCTACCGAGAGATTTATTGTCAGCTGCCATAGGTCGCTCACCCTGGAGCACATGAATCTCAACTTGGGTTTGACTGTCAGCGGCCGTTGAGTAGACTTGAGATTTTGAGTTTGGCACCGTAGTGTTGCGCTCAATCATTGGCGTCATCACTCCACCCAAAGTTTCAATGCCCAGAGTTAATGGGGTCACATCTAGGAGCAAAACGTCTTTGACATCGCCCATCAAAACTCCAGCTTGGATAGCCGCACCTACGGCCACAACTTCATCAGGATTGACTGATTTATTGGGCTCTTTGCCAAAGAAATCTTTAACCGCTTCCTGAACTTTGGGCATTCGGGTCTGACCACCAACTAAGATAACTTCGTTAATATCTTTGGTTTCTAATTTGGCATCTTTCAAAGCCTTTTTACATGGCTCGATAGTTGCTTGAATAAGATCATCAACTAGCTGTTCTAGTTTAGCTCGGGTCAACTTCATAGTCAGATGCAGCGGTTGACCGTCTTTACTTTGAGTAATAAAGGGTTGGTTAATCTCAGTTTCAGCTGAAGATGACAGCTCTTTTTTAGCTTTTTCTGCGGCATCTTTAATCCGCTGCAGAGCTTGTTTGTCAGCTGACAAATCAATACCATTTTCTTTCTTAAACTCAGTCACTACCCATTCGATAATTTTCTGGTCAAAATCATCCCCACCCAAGTGAGTATCACCATTGGTAGATTTGACTTCATAGACGTTGTCACCTAGTTCCAGAATAGAAATATCAAAGGTCCCACCACCGAGATCATAAACTGCGATTTTTTCTGATTTGTTTTTCTCGCTACCATAAGCCAGCGCAGCTGCGGTTGGTTCATTGATAATCCGTTCAACTTTTAGACCAGCAATTTCACCGGCTTGTTTAGTGGCTTGTCGCTGACTGTCATTAAAATAAGCCGGGACAGTAATGACGGCTTTGTCCACACTTTCGCCAAGGTAGGCTTCAGCATCAGCTTTAATTTTAGCTAAAATTTTGGCCGAAATTTCTTGAGGAGTATAACTTTTACCAGCTACCTCAACAGCGGCTGAACCGTTTTTACCTTCAACAATTTTGTAAGGCACCATTTTTTTGGTTTTTTCAACTTCGCTATCTGAAATTTTGCGACCCATTAAGCGTTTAACACTATAAATAGTATTTTCCGGGTTTAATACCATTTGGCGTTTAGCCACTTCTCCCACCAGATTTTTATCTGGTTCAACGATAGAAGGAATAGTATTATTCCCTTCAGCTGAAGGAATAACTTTGGCTTTGCCACCTTCCATAATAGCCACACAGGAGTTGGTGGTTCCCAGATCTATACCGATAATTTTTGAATTGTCTGCCATAAGGCCTCCTTTATAAAATAATTAAATTGTTATTAATGTTTTTTTAAAATTAAATTTGGTAAAAATTACTTTTTAGCAATTCCTACTACTACTTTAGCTGGCCGCAACACTTTGCCATGAAGTACATAACCTTTACTAGAAATGCTCATCACTTGGTTAGTTGGGCCATCTGTTTGTTCCACACATTCCATACATTGCGGATCAAATTCCTGATCTTGAGCCTGAATTTCTTCTACACCAACTTCAGCCAACATAGTTTTTAAATTACTGCGAACCATATCTAGTCCTGGATCTTTGATAAAATTGGCTGCTCTATCCAAATCGTCTGCTATTGGCAAAATCCGCAGCAGCAAATCGGTGTTGGCAAATTTGATCCAATCTTGTTTTTCTTTTTCTAAACGTTTTTCCAGATTTTGATAATCTGCCAAACAGCGCAACAACTTTTGCTTCATTGCTTCCAAATCCTGTTCTAATTGAGCGATTTTGATTTGGTCCGGATTTTGTGCAGTTTTATCTTTTTTTGCCATATAAAATTACCAATCTTTTGTCACTTCACTGATTAAGCGGCCAAAGTAACGCATCATCGGAATAATGTATGCATAGTTAAGCCGTGACGGACCGATAATTCCTAAAGTGCCCTGTCCATATGAGCCCATTGGAAATTTAGTGTAAACGATGCCGCAAGGTTGCATGTATTCAATTTCAAAATCATCACCCAGTAAAATATGGATTGGATCCTCGCCTCGGGATTTTTCAAAAATGACTTGTAATTGTTCGCCATTATCCAAAATTGATAAAACAGTTTTGGTGACATCAATATCAAAAAATTCCGGAATGTCTAAAATATTGGCATAACCAGCATGAAAAACATCACCGTGGTCAGTAGTGGCAATGGCAATGGCATTGGTCTTTTGCGAAAGAATATGGACAGCTTCCCGCAATAATCGACCAGCTTCATTACGATAATCCCAGATTTTTGATTTGACCTCTACTTCTTCAGACACTGATAAATCTTTTTCATTCATCAGTTGTTGGATATAAAACTTAAGTGCTATTGGCGTTGGCACCCGACCGGAAGAAGTGTGTGGTTGATCCAAAAAGCCTTGCTGGGTCAAGATAACCATCTCATTGCGGATGGTGGCTGGAGAAACTCCCAAATTAAATTTTTTATCCAAAGTCTCGGAACCAACTGCTTCACCAGTATCGATATGCTCCTCGATAACTAGTTTCAAAATTTGAATTTGTCGATCAGTCAAACTAGGAATTTCCATAATTGTAGTTAAGTGTTAGGGCAAAACAACACTTAACACTCCGTAGATAGCTTTGCTATTTAGCAGAAGATTATCACGACTGCTAATTGATGTCAAGAGGAATTGAAAGTAATTTTCAAATTATCAATTTCCAAGATTTGTGTTTTATTTTTTATAAATCGCTTTTTTAAAAAATACTCAAGAAATTGTTTTTCGAATTCTTTAAAAATGTCATCGCAATGTTTGACGTCTTTCTGAGAAGACAAGTTCGATGACATAAAATGAGAAAAATAGTTTTCCTGAATATTTTTTAAACTAAGCGAGAGCTTTCTTTTGCCTATTTCTTTGGCGGCACAAAGAAATAGGCCACTTTGGACGAGCAAAGTAAAAACGTGATTACTCTTTACAAGTCGAAGAAGTAGATTTAAATCTTGAAGAAGAAATAAAATCAATCCCGTTTCACCACCGCCATAAACACTTCTTGAGGTAAATTAACTTTTCCAAATCGTTTCATTCGTTTTTTACCTTTTTTCTGTTTTTCCAAAAGTTTCATGCGCCTAGTTACGTCGCCACCATAAAGCTTGGCTGTGACGTCTTTACGAAAAGCTTTAACCGTTTCTCGGGCAATGACGGTCCCACCAATAGCCGCCTGAATCGCAATTTCAAACATTTGCCTAGGGATAGCTTTTTTCAGTTTCTTAACTACGAGTTGGCCAATTCGCTGAGCTTGATCCTTAACCACAATTTGAGAAAGTGCTTCAACTCTTTCAAAATGAATTAAAATATCAAGCCGAATTGCACTAACTTCCCGTCGTCCAATTAGCTCATAATCCAAGCTGGCATAACCAGACGAAACAGATTTTAATCGGTCAAAAAAATCAGTAATTAGCTCAGCCATAGGTAGTTCATACTGGAGCTGGACTCCGTCTGATAAATAGCTTAAATTTTTATACACCCCTCTGCGCTCGTCAAAAAGCTCCATAATCGAACCCAAATACTGCTTTGGAGTAAAGACTGAAACTGTCAACCACGGTTCAAAAATCTTATCAACCTGATCTGGTAAATCCTGAGCCGATTGGATTTCATAGCGTTGTCCATGTAGCTCATATTCATAAACTACATTGGGAACAGTGGCAATTAAATCAAGATCAAATTCCCGTTCTAGGCGTTCTTGCACAATTTCGGCATGCAAAAGACCGGCAAAACCAACTCGGAAACCTTTCCCTAAACTCCCTGAAAAATCAGGTGTATAAACAAAAGAAGCATCATTAAGATGGAGCTTTTCCAAGCCTTCGGCCAAGTCATTAAAGGCGTCATTATCTGTAGGATACAATCCTAAAAAGACCATTGGTTTTGGTTCTTTATATCCTGGCAAAGCTTGAGTACTACCATTAAAAGCAGCAGTAATCGTATCGCCAACTTTAACTTCACTTAAGCTTTTAAGGCCAGTACAAATATAGCCAACTTCCCCAGCTACTAGTTGCTTTTGTGGCATGGATTTTGGCTGATAAAAACCCAGTTCAGTAGCCCCAAATTGACGATCTTGGGCCATTAATTTTAATTTTTCATTGGTTTTGATCGTGCCACTAAAAACCCGCACATCAGCAATTACTCCCTGATGCTGATCAAAGCGGGAATCAAATACCAAAGTTTTGGTAGCAGCTTCAGAATTACCAATCGGAGAAGGAATTTTAGCAATAATAGTTTGCAAGAGTTGTTCGACACCTAAACCGCTTTTAGCTGAAATTTGTAACACTTCATCTGGATCAAAGCCAAAAGCTTCAGCCAAATCCAGAGAAACCTCTTCTACTCGAGCACCTGGCAAATCAATTTTGTTCAACACTGGGATAATCGTCAGATTTTGGGCTTTAGCTTGACGGTAAACAGTTAAAGTCTGTGCTTGAATTCCGGCCACGCTATCAACTAGTAAAATAGCTCCTTCACAAGCAGCTAGGGCTCGGGAAACTTCGTAGGAAAAATCGACGTGCCCTGGCGTATCAATCAAATTGAGAATGTAATTTTTACCATCGTATGGATAGTTCATTCGCACCGGAGCCAGCTTGATAGTAATGCCCCGCTCACGAGAAATCGGGTTACTATCTAAAAATTGTTCCTGCATCTCCCGGTCAGAAACGGTTTTAGTGACCTCCAACAGCCGATCAGCCAAGGTGGATTTACCATGGTCAATATGGGCAATAATCGAAAAATTACGAATCAAGTCTTGGTTCATAGCTTGATATTATATACAATTTACTCTTGAAGTGGAGCAGATTGGGAGATAGCTGAAGGCTCGGCTAAAACTTCCTCACTTTCATCAAAGACTTTGCGCCACGCTCCAAATTTTTCAAAAATCTTCAAAAACTGATCCAGCTCTTTAATTTGTAAAATTTTAGAAAAAACAAGATAGACGATAAATCCACACGCCCCAGCTACTACAGTCAAAACCAATAAATTGATAGTTCTAGTCGTATCCAAAATAAAGCGGTCTAGTAATCGCATCGGTAACCATAAAGATACACCAGTTAAAACCGTAGCAATGAGCATTTTAAAGATGGGCAAACCCCATTCGCTTATAGGTAAATAGTGTATTTTTTTATTTAAAAAGCTAAATAATAAAATGGCTTGAAAAATCCCTGCAAGAGTAAATGACAAAGCCAAACCAATAACTCCAAATTTTAAAGAGTTAACAAAATAAAAGCTCAAAACTACATTAGTTAAAACTGAAACCATGCCAATGAACAAAGGCGTTTTGGTGTCTTGCAACGCATAAAATGATCTGACTAAAAGTTGGATCACTGCTTGGGCCGCAACAGATAAGGCTAAAATAGCCACCGCTTGGCTGGTTAAAAGCGTAGCTTCCCAGGGAAAAGTTTTGGCTCCAACTACAATTCTGACCAAAGGTACCCGTAAAACCAGTAACAATGCGCTAGAGGGTAAGGTCAAATACAAAATTTGTTTAAACGAAGATAAAAACAAGTTTTTAAATTGCATAAGATTAGATTCATCATCGGTTTCTTTAGAAAGCATGGGGAAAGCCGCTTGGCCAATAGTTAAACCAAACAAACCTATTGGTAGCGCATAAATTGATTGGGCAAAATTAAAAATACTAATAGAACCAGCCACCATTGCCGAACCTAAAAAAACGGCTAATACAGCTTCGATTTGGCTTACTGCTAAAGCTAAAGTCCGAGGAATCATCAATTTGCCAATTTTTCTTACACCCTTAAGATTAAGTCCTAGCCTTGGCTTATAGGCAAAACCAATTTTTTTAACCAATGGCAGCTGTACTAACAAATGTAATAAAGCTCCGACAACTACTCCAATAGCCGGACCATAAATCCCAAATTGTGGAGCCAGTAAGACAATGCCACTAATAATGCCTAAGTTATATAAGATTGGTGCTATTGCCGGCAATAAAAACCTTTGATGTGATTGTAAAATTCCTGTAAAAAAATTTGAGACTAAAAAAAACAATTGCGCTAACAACATCACCCTAGTTAGTTTGGTCATGACAAGCAAACTTTCAGATGGAAAATTGGGAGCAATCAAACTACTTAAAGGGTAAGCAAAGATAAAAATAACAATTGATAAAAGACTAAAGCCAATAATAGCCAAAGTAATCACTCCATAAGAAATCTGCCAGGCTTCATCTTCATTTTTTTTTAAGTAAGAGCTATAAACCGGAATAAAAGCTGAAGATAGCGCTCCCAGTACAATCAACTGAAAAATCATGTCAGGCAAGGTAAAAGCTGCATAGTACGCATCCAGTTGCCATTCCTGTCCTCCAAAAAAAGTTCCGGCCAATAAGCGGTTTCGCACCAACCCTAAAACTCGGGAAATCATCACAGCCATCATTAAAATAAAGGCTGCTGATAAAATCGAGTTTTGTTTTGAAGAAAAAAATCGACCACCAGTTTTAAATAGTTTTCCAACCATGAAGATATGATAACAGCTGCTCTCTTGTAATCAAAGATACAAAATGGTAAAATCCGACAGTAATTTTGAATAGAATAATCAATTCTTTCAATTGTGAAATTGAAAATTGAAATATAACGTATGCCAATCATCAAATCAGCTAAAAAAGCTCTTCGTCAAAGTAAACGTCGCGCTAGTTTTAATAAGCCGGTTAAAAGCAAAGCTAAAACTATGCTTAAAAAGGCTTATCAAACTCCTACCAAGGAAAATTTAAGTGAAGCTTTTTCATCTCTAGATAAAGCTATCAAACGGAAACTGTTTCATAAAAATAAAGTAGCCAGACTTAAAAGCCAATTAGCTAAACTTAATCAGGCTACCACTCCTAAAAACAGCGACAAAAAAACTGCTAAAAAAGCTTAATTTTAGTTTTTAAACAATTTTCCCTTCTTTACACTTGAGTGTGTACTTGCCTATAATGGAAGTAGGTTTGTCTGCTGGGCAAATTTGGTGTTTTTATCTCGGCTATAGCCAAATTCCTTTAGACAAATAATTGCTAATTGTAAACCTGTCCACAATGGCTAAAAAACAGTCTTCTATTGCTATCAATTTGCTTTCCAGTAAATCCTTTGAAGCAAGTCCTGTAGGTCAAACTTTTAATTGGGCTCTGCGTATTGGTAAGCTGATTTTATTTGGAACTTTTCTCATTATTATCATCGCACTTTTGGTTCGTTTTAGTCTTGATCGCAAAGTAGATCAATTAGCTGAAAATATTGAAAGTAACACAGATATTATTCAGCAGCTCGGTGATACTGAAATCAAAATCAGAAAATTACAAAACCGCCTTGATAACATTGACACTTTAACAAAAGATGATCAGTCACTGTCTGAAGCTATTAATCTACTTGAACATAATTTGCCAAAAACAGCCGTCTTAGAAACTATTACTTTAAATCAGCAACAGTTATCTTTTGAAGGAACAGTGCCAAATGAAACTGTTTTTTCAAATATGTTGGCATCATTACAAATTCAGCCTCAGTTTTCTGAAATAGTTATTGATGAATTAAGTTCAGGAGGATTGTCTGATCCAGAAATCAGTTTTTCTATAAAATTATCTTGTGATTTAGCTAAAACCGAGTTATGAAAACACTTGATCTTGATCAGTTCGGTAATTACAACAAAACGTACGAGAAGTATCGCAATAACCCTTTTGCCCAAGCTTCTCTGGATTTTGTTTTATCAGTAATCCTGGTGATTGCTTTATTTCTTTTCGCAGTCAAACCTACCATTATTACTATTTCCCAACTTCAAGACAAAATAGAAGAATTTGATACGTTAAATAAATCATTAGTGACCAAAATTAACACTATTCAAAGCCTAAACGCTAGTTATGAAACTATGTCTCAGACAATCTCTTTGGCAGATCAAGCTTTACCGGATGATCATAATTTTTTACTCTTTGAACAACAGCTTCGCTATTTTATCCAAAGGAATGATTTACTCGTTTCCTCGCTTTCTTTTTCAGAATTTCCCTTATTTGATCAAACTGAAATAGATGAAGACCCATCTAAAACAGAGAGTAAAAAACAACAGCTACCAAACGGGGTGAAGGCTATTTCGATCAACCTCAATGCTCAGGGCTCTTATGAGGGTATTAAAAAATTTATCAATGATTTGGAGCAGCATATTCGTATTGCTCATATAGATACTGCAGTTTTACAAACAGGTAAACAGTCATCTCAACTGAGCTTAAATCTAAGATGTACTGTTTATTTTGGTAACAAACTGGAAGAATAAATGTATGGCAAATAAACGTCAAGGCATTAACCACTGGTTTATTATTACTTTTTTACTTTTAATCACTAGTTTGCTCTGGTTTTTTATTGATATGAGTAAAAGTAAAAATGTCAATTTTGCAACCACAACTGCTAAAGCAGCAGCTAAACCTATCAAAAATTTATTTAACCAACAGGCTATTGATCTTGTTCAAGGTAGGTTTGTAGTACCTAGAATCGATCTAGCAAAAATCGAACCTTATACTAGCATTAGCATCAGCAAATCTGCTAGTATTAATACAGCTAATAATCGAGTCTCTCTACCTGCCCAGGTACAAGAGCTAATAGCTAGTGGTTCCGGAGAATTAGAATAAACATATTAAACTGCTCTATGAATACAAAGCAATTATTTACTTATCTTGGAGTTACTGTTGTTTTGATTGCTTTACTCTTTGGTGGCTATTTTGTTTATCAAAAAGGCCTTCTGACATTTCAGAAAGATCCAACTATTACCCCTAAAAAAGTCAAAATTACCAATGTTTCTCATGACCGCTTTACCGTCTCATGGCTGACCGATGCTGCTACTAAAGGATCAATTGCCTATGGCAGCAAAGGCAAACTTGACCAAGTACAACTTGATGATAATGATCAGCTAACAGGCCAAGCTCAGGATTATAAAGTTCATCACGCTACAATTACCGGTTTGCAACCTGCCACTACGTATAATTTTGAGATTAAATCAGGAGAAAAACTAATCTCTTTTAATGATAATGGTGAAGCATATTCTGTAAAAACCGCTCCCACCCTAGGTTCACAACCTCCAACTGATTTGATCAACGGAACAGTTAGTTTAGAAAGTGGTGCTCCTGCCAGTGGTTCTATTGTGTATGTTACTATTCCAGGCGTAACTCCTCTTTCAACTCAAGTTAAAAAGGATGGTAGTTGGCTCATTAGTCTTGCAAATGCTCGCACCACTAAACTCACAGAGTATGCTCAATATGACCCGGAAACAACAATTATTGATATTATGGTTCAAGGTGACGGTAAAACTAGTAATGTAACTACCAATACTGCCAATGATTCTCCTGTACCAGCTATAACTCTTGGTCAAACCTATGACTTTACAGCTTTAGCTCAAGCAGAACCTGAGCCAATGCCTTCAACTATTGATGAAGAAGTTCAGGATTTTCCAACTGATGAAATTCTTGCAACAGATGAAGAAACTACAGAACCAGAAGCTTTACCAATAGAGCCAGATGAAGAAGCTACTGATAGCGGAGAAATGCCAGAAACCTATGCCCAAGAATTAGAACAAAATCCACTTGAAAGTATTCCTGTAAGCATTACTAATCCAGCTGATGACGGCGAAGAACTAAACACAACTCAACCTGATTTTTTTGGAGAAGGCCCTGCTAATAAAGTTTTAACAATTCAAATTGATAGTGGTACCACAACTGCTACTGCAGTAGTAGATAGCGAAGGAACCTGGAGCTATAGTCCAAACTCCAATCTAGCTGAGGGATCTCATACACTTACCATTGATTATACTGATAGTAATGGTGACAATCAGACATTAAACCGCAGCTTTGTTATCGCTACTGCTGGAGTAGGTGGCGATGATTTACCAGCCTTTGAAGCTACCCCTTCAGCTACTTCAGTTACTCGCAGTAGCATGCCCTCTACTGAAAGTGGAACTCCCACTTCTGGTTTTTCACTACCAACCTATGGGATTTTGTTGCTTGGTTTTGTTTTACTTACCACCGGATTCTATGCTAAGGTTATAAACAAGGCTTAATTTTATGGATTTTGATAATCATACATCAACTTCTAAACCTCACTTAGTTAAAACACCCAATTTCAATAAACCTCATAAGCATAGTAATCCAGTTCATATAGATACTATTGATAACACAGTTAAACCTACTTCCATGGAGGAAAAAGTAAATCCGGAAAAAATAGACATAGATGAAGCACTTATTCAACCAACTTCTTTAGCAACAGAACAAAACACAATAAGCAGCACTCTTCCTCCAACTCCTTTAGAAAATACTATTGATGAAAATAAAGCAGATTCTAAGTCTGAACCTCCTGAAAAAAAGAAACTGGAACAACCAAAACAGGAACCTGAAAACTCAACAAAGCCTAAACATTCGGTTTTGAAAACTGTATTTTTAATTGTACCAATTCTACTTTTTACAGGCTTGATTGTAACTGCTGGTTTAATGTTGGTTTATTTAAAAACAAATCAGCAAGACATCGTTTCCGACACTCAAACTCCCAGTAGTACTGTTAGCCAACAAGCTACTACCCCAGAAGTCTTTCAACTTGAAGGTGAAGATGAAAGCACACCTAGTGCTAATGTGTGCGAGATTAATTTTAGTGTTGGCCAAAATTCATGTTATTCTGGTAATTGTTCGACTGATGCGGACTGTACTAGTGGACTAATTTGTAAAGATGTAACTTACAACAATATTGTCCAAAAAATGTGTGTTAATGCTAGTTGTCCCTTACAAACTGATTGTAGTTGCCCAACTTGTTATCAAGAGTGTAATAATAAGGATGAATGTCCTGATAGTTTATCTTGTCAAAGTGTTGATGGGGTTATGAGATGTATTAATTCATCATGTCCAACTAGTGAAAGCTGTAGCTGTCCAGGATGTTATGAAGAATGTGATTCAAGTGAAGATTGCCCAGATAGTTTGACATGTAAAAGCATCAATGGGGTTAATCGATGTGTCAATAATGACTGCCCTCTGCAAACTGATTGTAGCTGTCCTGACTGTTGGGGTGAGTGTAATAACGATGATGAATGCAGTGGCAGTATGACTTGCGAAGAAATCAATGGTACCAAACGTTGCGTCAATCCATCATGTAACGAAGAGTCTGACTGTACTTGCTCTACTCCAACTCCTACAGCTACTCCAACAGATACACCTCAACCTCCTAAAGCCCCTGAGCTTCCCAAAGCTGGAGGTTTACCACCCACTTTCCTATTTACACTTGGTGGGGTGGTCTTGGTAGCAATCGGACTTCTCCTCTAAACTCTAATTAACACAAACTTTTCTGTAGACTATAATTCTATATATGAACTGGATCTTGGCAGGTTTTATTATGCTCATATCTTCTGTTGCTTTATATCTTCTGGTGCGCAAAAGTCAACAACTGAAAACTGAAACAGTTTTTAATAATTTTGCTATGTTTGCTATCCCAACTTTCATTTTTCTAGTGATGAATGTATTTCAATCCAATTCGTTATTTATTCCTTGGCATTGGATCGGTGTTTTTGCATTAGCTGGTTTTTTTCTAAGTTACTTAGGAAATGTGTTTTCATTAAATAGTATTCGTTTGGCTCCAAATCCTGGCTATAGCTTAATTCTGTCCAAAAGTTACGTCATTTTTACCACCTTGACTGCAGTTTTAATTTTCGATTCAGCTTTGTCAGCTAAAGAAATAATGGCGATTTTACTCATTATTATTTTTAGTGCCGTGATTATGGTTGATAAAAATAAACAAAAAGAAGTCAGAGCTTCAAAAACTTGGGTTCTATATGCTTTCGGTGCTTTTTTTGCTTGGGGTGGCTTAGCTTTAGCTTCAAAATATTTTATTGGACAGGGAATAGAAATATTAGTTTTTCTTTTTTATATTTTTCTATTTGTCTCGTTATTTACTATCATAGAAATGAAAATAAGAAAAAAACAATTTTTGTATAACAGCTCCCAACTGAAAATATTGATCTTAATTGGGGTTAGCGCTATGTTGTTTAATTTATTTATGCAAATAGGGTATAAATTTGCACCCAACCCTGGATACATTAATGCTATGAATGCAGCTTCAATTTCTCTGGTAACGTTATGTGCTGCCTATTTTTACAAAGACGATTTAAATCGCAAAAAATTGACTGGAGTGATTGGTGTTACTATTGGCTTACTACTTTTACTACTTTAAGTTATGTTTCGTTTACGTAAATTTTTTAACAAGAACTACTATACTTTACTTTTACTGGTAATCTTGCTTTTTGCCGTAATTACTAAATCCTGGCAACTGTATTATCCAAATGAGTACGTTTTTGATGAAGTGTATGCCGGCTTTACCGCCGAACAGTATGCAGCTGGAAATAATAAAGCTTGGGTTTGGGATTATCCAGCACCAGAAGGTTTTGCTTACAACTGGGACCACCCTCCCCTAGGCCGAATTATTGTGTCTTTACCAATTAGACTTTTAGGTCAAAGTTCTTTTTCCCGAAGATTAGCACCTATGATAGCTGGCGTACTTCTTAGTTTTGTTGTTTTTAAATTGAGCGAGTTGCTTTTTCCTAAAAATAAATTTATTCCCTTAGTAGCGGCTTTTTTAGTAGCTTGCGATGGTTTGGTTCTAACCCTATCCCGCATTGCCCTCGTTGATTCATTGTTAACACTTTTTATTACTACCAGTATTTATTTTTTGCTTAAAAAAAAGTTTTTTGTTTCAGCGCTCTTTTGGGGAGCCGCTTCAGCCTGTAAATGGACTGGGGTATTTGTATTAGCATATGTCTTTGTTTTTTTTATATTACACACTAAGTGGTCTCGTGATCCAAAGGCAATACTTATAAATATTCTAAAACTTTACAAACACATGATTTTATATATTGCAGCTGGTTTTGTAGTTTATGCGTTTAGTTTTAGTTTTGTGTTTTGGCACTATGGTTTTGACAAAATTATTGAACTGCATCAGCAAATGTATTGGTATCATTCTCATTTGGTTGCTACTCACCCTTCACAGTCGCCAGCTATTTCCTGGCCATTGGATCTTAAACCGGTTTGGTTTTGGGTAAATTATCAGCAAGATACAATTGCTAATATTTATGCCTTTGGACATCCTTTGATTTTCTGGTGTGGTTTTGTAGCTGTCTTTTTTACTTTCTTTTTAGCCATAATTACTAGGCACAAAAATTTATGGTTTTTGCTTCTAGCATATCCTACGGCTTGGCTACAATGGATTGATTCACCCCGAATTATGTTTTTGTATCATTACTTACCAGCCGTACCCATTATGTGCATTATCTTGGCTTTTACCCTGTGGTTTATTTGGTATCATAATGCTGTCCTCAAGGCGTTTGTTTATTTTTTCTTGATTTCAGTTTTTATAACTTTTTGGTATTTCTATCCTTTTTGGACTGGGATTCCTTTATCAAAACCAAATGTCGAACAGCATCGCTGGCTAACTACATGGCGTTGAAAAAATCATTTCCTCACCAATCATATATAGATTTTAAATTTGATTTTAAAAAAAATCGCTGGCTGCTGATTCTATTAGCAACTTGGGGAGTCTTTTTTCTTACCTTTTGGCCCAAGATGCTTTACGTTGATAGCGATGGTAATTTAACCACCGGTTGGTGGATTGTTTGGGCTGATTGGGCTATGCATATTAGCCAGGTTATGAATCTGTATTCCAGACCATTGGGAGCAGTTCTTGCTAATAATCCTTTGTTTTATGGCCAAAAATTAGCTTATCCTCTTTTTACCAATCTCCTTTCTGCTAATCTTTTAAAGGTTGGTTTTACCCTACCTCAAGCTATGGTCTTACCATCCATAGCTTTTTCTTTCTCACTTTTACTAGGTTTATATACCTTAGGTAAAATGCTTGTTAAACATGAAGCTCAAATTTTTTTAGCAATTTGTGTGTTTTTCACTGGCGGAAGTTTAGGGTTTATAGAATTTTTAAAAGACCCTAGTTTGTCGGAAAATATCCGCTACGCCAACACGCATATTCCTGATTTAGGGTATTGGATGTATAACGTGTTTTTAGGTTTTTTAATTCCACAGCGAGCCATGTTAGCTGGCATGGGTTTGGGCATTTGGGTTTTCTGTTTTGTTATCTGGCTGTATCTTAAAGATTTTAAAGTCAAAAACCTGACTCTTTTCTTGGCCGGTTTAGTCACTGGACTACTCACCTATGTTCATGTTCATACAGTTATTGTTCTTTTCTTTCTATGTTTTTGGCTACTATTGATGTCTTATCGGTATTGGTATAAGTGGTTACTTTTTGGCGCAGGAGCATTTCTAACTGCTTTACCATTTTTTCTTTGGGGGTTTGATCGTGACTTGGGCACTTTTATGAGATTGCAACTGGGTTGGCTAGCTCATAATAATGGGACTTTGTGGGCTTGGTTTTTGTTTTGGTTTAAAAATTGGGGAGTTTTTTTACCAGTGGTTGCCATTGGTTTTTGGCAAATTTGGAAAAAAACTAAGCTAAGAAACATTTACCTGGCTTTTTTACTGATTTTTGGATTGGCTAATATCTGGCTATTTCAGCCTTATGATTGGGATAATGCCAAACTATTTATTTGGGTGTATCTTTTTTGGTGTTTTTTAGCAGTCCAAGCGCTATCTTTTGTCTGGCAGAAAAAAATAGCAGGCAAATTACTTGCAACTATATTATGTATCTTTTTAATTTTAGCTGGTACTCTTGATCTATTTAGACTACTTCAATTTAATGAACAACCGATGTTGACTTCTCATGAAATCGATTTAGCGCAAATGCTTCGACGTAAATCTAGCCATAATGATATTATCTTAAACAGTGATTGGCATTTACAGTGGGCTTCGGTTTTAACTGGTCGACAAATTATGATGGGTTATCGGGGTTGGCTTTGGTCTTGGGGGATTGATTATAATTCAAGACTAGAAGAGGTTAGGAAAATATATCAAGGTGAACCTCAGGCCTTAGATTTGATTAAAAAATACAGTATTGATTGGATCATTTTAGATAGCAGTAGTCGGGGTATGTTTGAAAATAACGAGCAATTTTTGGATGAACATTTTATTATCGATTATGAAGAACCAGGCTTAAAAATTTATAAAGTTAAATAATCGTTATTCCTGCGTAGACAGGAATTGTTTTTCTTTTATGAATCCTAATGACATCGAAATCGAAATTAAACTGCCTCTCAAAAACCCTGAAGAAGTAATTGCTTTTTTACAAAAAAAAGCCAAACTGCTAGCTAAAAATACTCATCAAAAAGACATTTATTACACACCTAAGCATCGGGATTTTCTGGCTACTAAATATCCCTACGAATGGTTGCGTTTACGCCATAGCTCAAAAGGTAATTGTATTACTTACAAACACTACTATCCAGAAAATACTAAAGTCACCGACTATTGTGATGAGTTTGAAAGTAGCCTTGACAATATTAGCGTTTTAGAAAAAATTTTGACAAGCTTAGATTTTAAAACATTAGCCGTAGTTGATAAGAATCGGAGTACTTGGGATTACAAACAAGTTGAAGTTGCTATCGATGAGGTTAAAGATTTAGGTAGTTTTATTGAGCTGGAAGCTAAAAGACAATTTCCTACCCCTCAAGCAGCCAAAGAGTATTTATATGAAATTTTGGAAGAACTACATGCTCAAGTTGGCAAAGAGGAGTTGCGTGGCTATCCATATTTGTTACTAGCAAAGAAAGGTTATCAATTTGGAGAGTAAATATTTATGGAAGAAGGATTGTTAATACAAGATTGTAATATTTCCGCTAAGATTGATTCACCAATAGAAATTAATGAAAAACCTCCACATCTATTAGATTTTCTTGGTTTGTTAAGTGAACTAATTGGACAGCTTTACAGAACTTTATACTTATATAAAAAAAATGGTGAACCTTCTCTACAAGAAGTTGAAAAAGCATCAAACGCTTGCATAGAAATAGTAGAATTAAATAGAGGTTTATTTGAAAGGCATAGAAAGGAAATGGAAAGAATAACGGATGAAAATATTCGATTTATTGCAAAATTTAATAATCAAGAGTATGAAAATACGAGAAAGCAAGTAATCATAGATCGAGAAAATCTCGAAGCACAACTGGAAGAATTAGAAATTCAATTTATTCCCAGGTTCTACTGGTTATTTTAGTATATGAAAAAAGTCATCATCGCCTCTCAAAATCCAATTAAAATAGAAGCCACTAAACTTGGTTTTGAAAAAATGTTTCCTCAAGAAATATACAACTATAAAGGTATCAAAGTTGATTCCGGAGTTGGTAAACAACCCATGACTGACCTTGAAACATTTCAGGGTGCTTCTAATCGAGCTAAAGCTGCTCAAGTCCAAAAACCTCAGGCTGATTACTGGATTGGCATTGAAGGAGGTATTGAAGTAGTAGATGGTAAAATGAGAACCTTCGCCTGGGTCGTAATTACGAGTAAAAGTAATCTTGGTCAGGCCAAAACCGGCACTTTTTATCTGCCACCAAAAATAACTGAACTTATTAAAGAAGGTAAAGAGTTGGGTGAAGCTGATGATATTGTTTTTGGTCGGACCAATAGCAAATATAAAAACGGAGCTGTCGGATTACTAACTCACAATTTAATCAATCGAAGTAGCTATTACAGTGAAGCGATAATTTTAGCTTTAATCCCGTTTAAAAATCCTGAGCTTTACGAACAATTTAAATAATCATATACTCATTTTATGAGATCAAAGGACGTTGAACCTCTATCAACAGATATACATCAACAATTTTTAGCATTAATTCTTGAAAAAACTGGTTGTTCTACAGCAAAAGAACTAATCCAAAAAGATTCCGCTGGACCTTATCACGGTATGGGCGTTAATCTAAGGACAGATCGAGCATGTAAACCAAAAGTAAGAGAGGCAATTGATACTGGATATGGTGTAGTAGAAATGCCAGGATAAACTTATTTCATCTTCTGCCGTAAATAAGCCTGAAACTCATCCCACGTTCCGGCACTGGGCTCCAACACCCACTGATCATATTTTTCAACAGGAGGATTAACTAAAAAACCTGGGTTATCGTCATCGCCAGTATCTAGTGTGATTGTGGTAATTTCTTTACCAGATCGCCAAAAATTATAACCAAAACCAGCCAGACCAGCATAAATTTTTTCAGAAATATCTTTATTAAACGTAATATATTGTGAAGCCAGCTTTTTAAGTTCCAGTAATTTGCTGGGATTAAGATAGACTTGTGAAGAACTGAGTTTTTCTTTGATAGCTTTTAAGACTTTTTGTTGTCTAGCTGATCTGGCAAAATCAGTGCCTTCATCCCCTTCGGCATGCCGGGAGCGGGAAAATTTAAGCGCTGTTTGCCCATCCATATGTTGCAAACCTTTTTCAAAGTGTAAAACTTCATAACGGCATCTAAACTCCGGATCACCATTACACTCATCATCTTCTTTGCCAGGGATAGGGTAAAATTCATCAGTAAAACTCTGGTCAACGGTTACATCTACTCCGCCCAGCAAATCAATCAGTTTGACAAAACCGTCAAAATCAACCATAGCTACATAGTGAATTGGTTGACCAACAATTTCATAGACGGCATCTTCAACCAAAGGAAAACCACCGCCTTTTTCCTTTTGTTCACCATAATAGTAGGCTGTATTAATTTTGGCTGCTAAAGAGGTGATCCAAATATCGCGGGGAATCGAGAGCATCAGTACTTCGTTATTAACTAAATCCAGTGACAAAAAAATAATAGTGTCTGTCAAATCAGCCGCTTCATGGCTAGCATTACCTTTGCCCAGAATTAAAATATTGGTATGATTTTGATATGAGGGCAATGTGTATAGCGGATCAGTAAAAAAAGTCGTGACTACTTTCGGACCATATAGAATTTTTTGCAACAAGCTTGAAACTGGTTTACTAAATAGGCTAATTAAAACTGTCAGTACCGCCAAAAACGATAAGATAATTACTACCCTAGTAAACCAAATATGCCGTAATAGCCAACGTTTGATCCGTTGCCAAAAGAGTGTATTGCTATAGTCTGTTGGGTTCATGGTGCGTTATAATAAAAATACTTAACCTTGTCATTTCGATCCGACAGCTGGTAGATCAAGGTAACATCAATAAATCCATTTTATCATTATGTTAGTTCGAGAAGTACGACCAGAAGAAAAAGATAGCTATAACCAGGCGGTGGCCCATCCGCTTCAGTCTTGGGAATGGGGCGAGTTTCGTGCCAAAACTGGTATTGATGTAGTTCGTCTTGGTGAATTTAATGGCAGCAAAATTGTCAATGGTTTTACTATCACCTTTCATCCTGTACCTAAATTTCCTTTTACTATTGGTTATTTGCCAAAATCAGTTTTACCTAGTGAAGAAGTTCTGGCTGCTTTGAAAGATCTGGGCAAAGCTAAAAATGCAATCTTTATTAAACTTGAACCCAATGTATATCAAATAGCTGAAACTGATAATAAGGAAAAGTTGGCTGAAGCCAAAACATATCTTAAAGAGCATAGCTGTGTCTTTGGTAAGCCGATGTTTACTAAATACAGTTTCATGGCTAATCTTAGGCTTTCAGAGCAAGAACTTCTGGCAAATATGAAGCAAAAAACCCGCTACAATGTGGGACTGGCTCAACGCAAAGGGGTGGAAATTAGCGAAGATAATAGTGAATCGGCATTTGAAGATTATCTCAAATTAACTTTTGAGGAAACCACCAAACGGCAACGCTTTTATGCTCACAACGAAAAGTATCACCGCCAAATGTGGTCAGTCTTAAAACCAGCTGGGATTGCTCACCTTCTTAAAGCAACTCACCAAGGCAATACTTTAGTTACTTGGATTTTATTTACCTTTAATCAAATTTTGTATTATCCATATGGCGCTTCTAGCTCTGCTGACCGCGAAGTGATGGCTAGCAATCTAATGATGTGGGAAGCTATACGCTATGGTAAGCAAGCTGGCTGCCAGATTTTTGACATGTGGGGTAGCCTTGGTCCTGACCCTGATCCAAAAGATCCCTGGATGGGTTTTCATAAATTCAAGCAAGGCTATGGCCCAACTTTGATGGAATTTATGGGCACATTTGATTATGTGATTGATCAGCCTAAATACCAGGTTTATCAAATAGCTGATAAAGCCCGTTGGAAATTGCTTAAGTTAAAAGCCGCCCTCCCATTGTAAATGTTTTCAAATACTAATCTTATTGATGTCCGTCAAACATCGCAGTTCAACCAATTTATGCAAACCCTTGGCTGGCAACAAGGTGTTTTAAGACAAGATAAAGACACAGTTTTTTATTCTTACCGCACTATTCCCTTAACTCCTTTTGGTTTGGTTAAAATTTTGCGCGCTAAAAAATCACTCGACCCCAAAATGGTTAAGCAAATCAAAAGAAAACATAGAGTTGTAATTTTTAAGCAAGAACCTTTTATTATTGCTAAACAAAAAAAAGATCAGATTTATTTTACTAAAGATAAAAATAATTCTTGGCCAGTTTTACCTACTAAAACCCTATGGCTTGACGTAACTAAATCTGAAAACTATTTATTGGCAAACTTAAAAGCTAAAACCCGTTATAACTTACGCAAGGCTCAACAAAAATTAGTAGTTTCAATTATTTCTGGAGATAAAACAAGCAAAGAACAATTGCAAAATTTCTATCAACTGTGGTCAAAAAATAAACCGCACAACTGGCTGTTTAAACCTAAATTTTCAGAGCTAGAAAACTTAGTCAGATCTTTTGGAGGGAAATGTTTTTTTGTCTTTATTTCTCAAAAGTGTCATTCTGAGCGTAGCGAAGAATCTATTACTAATAACCTGTTGGCCACTTGTCTTATCCTAACTACTCCTAATATGGCTTTCTATTGGCACAACGCTTCAACTCTAAAAAGCCATCAACTTTTTGCTCCAACTTTATGTATTTGGCAAGCAATTTTGGAAAGCAAAAAACGCAAGATGAAAATCTTTGACTTTGAAGGTTTATGGGATGAGCGCTTTCCCAAACTCAATTCTGGTTGGAAGGGATTTACCAAGTTTAAGCTTGGTTTCAGCGCTAGTTGACACCATATCAATAATCCTGAGATCATAAACTATATGCAAAATTCTCAACAACCCACCCCAATTAATAATCCTGCAACTCCTCAGGAAGAATTCCAACCCAAACCAAAAAACAGCAAATTACTATATGTAGCGCTTGGATTAGTGGCTATTTGCTTTATTGGTCTAGCTGGATTTCTAGCTGGTCAATACTTAACTAAGAAACAAATTGCTAATCAACCACCTGTAGCAAGCCAAAATCCTACCCCAACCCCCACTCCTCAAGCTCAAGTTGATGAAACTGCTGATTGGGAAACATATACGAGCGAAGGGTATGGCTTTGAGTTTAAATATCCAAAATTAGCAAGTTTAAAAGAAACAAATTATACAGGGTATTTAGCTTCAACAACAATTTTTTTAGACAATATTACTCCTTATGCAACAATTGATATTTCTGTACAAGCATCTTGGGATGGTACAGGAGAGGCAAAAACAGCGGAAAGAAATATCGTTATTGATGGTCTGCCTGCTTATAAAAAGTCATATCCCGGAGGACAAAACCCTCCAGGAGAACTAGTTTATTTTGAAAAAGATGGCAATGTTTTTAGAATCTTTTTGTCATGGGATGGGGAAACGCAAGAATTGAAAAATGTTTTTGATCAAATCCTTTCCACATTTAAGTTTTTAGATGAAGGTGATCAATCTTTAGATCTTGATAGTTATCGAGAATTATTAGGCAATGATTTTTATCTGGTTAAGCAAAACTATCGTGAAGAGGCTTTATTTGTCCATGATGACAACAAACTTTTAGGGCCAGTATTTTTAGAAGGTGAGTTGTGGACTATAAAAGATGAAGATATAATAGGTAATTCTTATGACTACTATATCAGCTTAGTAAAAAAGTTTATAAATGCGGATTGGGAAAAAAGATTTAAAAAGGGTGAGAATGAAATTGAAGCAATGATGGCAAGTGGACCTATGGGTAGTATTGATGGAGTAATCACTTTTAATAATAATCAGATAAAAGTCGTTACTATCTCTCAGTATGAAAAACCTAGTAAAGACTCTGGTTTAAAATTTTATGTTTTTGTCAGCAATAATTATTCCTTTGAAGACATACTGCAACTTGCTAAAACAAATTAACTAAACCTTCACCGCAAATGGGCAGATCTGGTTGTAAGGGCAGAAGCTACAAATAAACCCAGGTGTGGCTTCAAAATCAGCGGACTTGATTTTTTCCACCACTTGAATCAGCTCTTCTTTTATTTTTTCCAGTTGCTGGGCAGTTCTGGTAGTACTGACTTTAACTCCATCATCGATAAAATAAAGCGATAAAATTTCTGGGATTTTGCCAAAAATCTGCTGTGAGGCCATGGAGTAAACGGATAGCTGCTCATCTTTATCCACTTCTTTTTGCTCCCGGGTTTTACCGGTTTTGTAATCAATCAGTTCTAGTCCCCCATTTGGCAAATTATCTACCCGGTCAATCCGGCCAACCAACGGTGTGTGATCCAGTTGTAAGCGAAAAGAAACTTCCAACGATTGAGGCTTACCTTCAAATTGTTCCTGATAATGGTGATAATAATTGGTTAGAGCTTCTTTACCTTGTTCAAAGCGTTTTTGCCGGTGAGCTTCAGATTCATAGCCCAAGGTTTGAAACTCTTTTTCGTAAATATGAAGAAGGGTAGTTAAATCCGGCTTTTGGTCTTTGATTTCAAAACGGTGAAATTTTTGTAAAGTATTGTGAATCGTACTGCCAAAGGTAATGTTGTGAGTCGGTCGGGTTGGCACCTGCAGGACGTACTGGTATTTATAGCGTAAGGGACAAGTTTGGTATGTATCAATTTGCGAATAAGACAAAGTATTGAGTTGCAATTTACCGTCTAAAACTTTGCGAGGCTGCGGTGCTGAAACACCTTGCATTTGAGTCAGCCATGATAGCTGACCACTTTTAGGTTGCCAACTTTGCATATCAACGCCCAGTTCAGATAAAAACCCTGAAGCTTTTTTAGCCCTGGCTCCACCGTAATCTTTCCCATAGACTGCAAACAGGTAATCCCGAGCTCTAGTAACTGCCACATAAAATAAGCGCCGTTCCTCCTGTAAATGAGCATCGCCTTTGGGCAATTTTTGCTTAATAAAATCATCCGGAATTTCGAGGCCGTCACTGCGGTTCCGAGATGGAAAGCGGTCTGAGACCATATTGACTAAAAACACAATCGGCCACTCCAAACCTTTGGCCGCATGGATAGTGAGTAGCGAAACCGTATCAATATCTTCAATTTGGGCCTGAGCTGGATTTTCTCCAGCCTCTTGGAGAAGATCAAAATACTCAACTACATCAGCTAAACTAGCTTTAGGAAAATCATTATCAAAGACTTTAAGTTTATTAAAAAAGAGATTGATATTTTTGAGTTTTAGTTGATTTTCAATGCTGTCTTCTTTCAAATACTGATTCAAGTAAGCACTGGCATGAATAAAATCATGCAGAATTTCAGTGATCGGCTTTTTAGTGTCTTGCTCTTGGGCCTTGGCAATATAGCCAACAATCTTTTTGTAATCACTTAGGCTGCTAGCTTTTTCAGAGAGCAGCTGCCAAAGCGGCATGCTATTTTGTTTAGCTTGGGTTAGTAAATTTAGTAGCTCTTCGGGCTTTATTTCAAAAACTTGATTGTGTAGCAAATAAAAAAGTGAAGTTTGATCGCATGGATCAGCTGCCACTTTTAAGAAAAAAAGTAAATCTCGAACTTCATCCTGATCAAACAACCCCCGATTGCCAACTAGCTGATATGGGATACCAGCTCGGCGAAACGCCGCCACAAATTGGTCTAAATGGTTGTTGGCCCTAGCTAAAATAGCCACATCTTTATACGTGTAATCCTGACCGACTAATTCTAAAATTTTCTCAACTACAAAATCAGATTCTTGTTCCTGAGTTTCTACTTCAAAAACAGCTGGTACAGGCAGTTTTCGACCCCGAGCTGCAATCAGTTTTTTATCAATTTGCAAAATTTGTTCTAGTCGGTCTGGGTTATTCTTGATAATTGAACTGTAAGCGGTGTTTAAAATTGGTTGACCACTACGATAGTTGGTGGTTAAAACTACTTCGCAAGCTCCTGGGTAATGTTTTTTAAAATCTAAAATGTTGTGGACTGAAGAACCGCGAAACGCATAAATAGCCTGATCATCATCTCCTACTACAGTCAAATTGGGATTTTCCTCAGGTGGAGCCAGGAGTTTTATTAATTGAAGTTGGGCAAAATTAGTATCCTGAAACTCGTCTACTAAAATATATTTAAACTGTTTTTTGTACTTTGCCAAAACCGATTTTCGCTCTCGGAAAAGTTTTAATGTCCAGGTAATTAAATCACCAAAATCCAAAACGTTTTCTTTAAGCTTCAGTTCTTGGTATTTTTTATATGCTCTAAACAACTCCTGATATTTTTCTATTTCTTCTTTAATTGCGTCATCCTGATCCTGAGCTTGTCGAAGGAGAAGAATCTTTTCATTATTTTCTAAAAATGGTTCAAGTTCCGATTCGTTTACATCTTCATCCTGCAATCTTGAAAAAAACTTGATCAAACTATGAATAAAGCGATTAGGACTACTTAAGGGAGCGTAATGTTTTAATCCTAATTCAAATACATACTTCCGCAGTAAAATCCATTCCTGAGGTGTTGTCAAAATTTTATAGTCAGGTGAGAGTCCAATTTCCAAACCTTCCAATCTTAATATCCGCTCACAAAAGCCATGAAAAGTGCAAATCCATGGTTCTTCATACCCATACGGCATAACTTGATCAAGTCGCTCAATCATTTCCCCAGCTGCTTTTTCGGTAAACGTCAGAGCCACTACATTATTAGCTTCCAGTTTTTCTTTTTTGATTAAATACTTAATCCGTTCGGTAATAACTGTAGTTTTACCCGTCCCGGCGCCGGCAATAATAAGGAGCGGACCTTTCTGGTGTTTGACAGCTTTTTGCTGGGAATCATTTAGTTGCATATTAGTAACCAACTGGCGGTTTAATATTTTTCTCAAGTTTCTTAAGTTTTAAATTCTTAAGCTGGTTATAAATTCCATTAATCTCATTAATAAGCTTTTCTTTATCTTCCTCATTGGTATTTTTTGTCAAAACATACCTAATAGTTTTATGATAATCATTTTTAAACTTAACATTTATATCTTTCCAAGCTAAATTATTAAGAAATTTATTAACGCTCTGGTCATACTCAATTTTGCCAATTTCTATCAAAAAAGCAATTGCTGGATAACCTAGATAGCCTTGCCAATATGATCCATTGTCATTCGCCAGAATTTCCTGTTTCTCTTTTTTGTAAAACACTTGGTATTTTTTATTGCCACTAGAAGACTTGACTATAGCTGATTTTTTATCTTGTGTTATTTTAATTCTCTTATCAGCAATGCAGCCTATGGCTTCATAGATTTTTATTTTTGGTGGAATTTTCCAATAATTCATTTCTAAATACTGGGATTCCGAAACAAGTTCAGAATGACATGCTATCGATATTTTTCTAAAGTCTTTTCTAAATCTTCTAGTTTAATGATTTCATCCAAGGCATAATAGCTCATTACATCAGTTTTATCAGCATTGTAATCAATTCCTATACTGGGGATTTGCCAGGCATAAGCCATTCCTACTTCAGCCGTCAGATCTTTACCATAATCTTTCAAAACCACTACAAAAATATCAGCTTGCTTGATGAGATTAACGTTAGTCTGAAACATTTGTTGATAACTAACATTTTGTGGACTATGAGTTACAGCACATAAAACTTTAAAGCCTAATTTTTCAATTCGTTTAATCAAGTCAAAATTAAGTTGACCTAATTTATGAGGCGTGCATAAAAATACTGTTTTCATAATTATTTTTCTCCACCCTCCAGTAATTCACTCTGATTGAGCTTTTGACCCAAACGCCCAAATTGTTGCGAAGTATTGACGTATTGGTTGGAAGCGTTATTTAAGTGCTTACCTAAAATCTGCAAATTATCATCAAGCTTGCCATAATCAGTTTGCAAAGTTTTAAGCAGGCTCATAATTTGCTTAGCCCTGGCTTCAATTTTCTGGCCCTCAAATGACAGTAAAATAGTTTGTAAATGCAAATATAGGGTATTGGGCGAAACCGGATAAACCCGGTTTCTTTTGGCAAAGTCTAAAATTTCCGGTGTATTAGCAATTTCGTAAAAAATAGTTTCTGAGGGCACATACATAAAAGCAAAATCTACTGTCCCTTCATCTGCCAAAATATATTTACTGGCAATATCTTTGACATGTTTTTTGACATCGGCTGTAAATAATTTACCAAATTGCTCCCGCTCTTTAGCAGTATCAGCTTTGACCTTTTTTTGGAAATTTTCCATGGGAAATTTGGCATCAATGCATAAGAGACCGGCCGTAGTTTTGATAGCTGCATCCACTTTGGCTCCAGATTTAAAGCCGTGCTGGAGAAAAAAACTGCCTTTGGGGAAAATTTGAGCCAGCATATCAGCCAGCACTTCCTCACCAATACCACCTCGCAATTTAGGTGATTGGAGTAATAGTTGTAAATCTTTAATTGATTGGCCTAGCTCATTCATTCGCGCTACTTCTCTAGACGCTTCGGTCATGACACCAATCGTATTATCTAAACGCCGATTAATGGTAGCTGTAGTTTGGGCCAAAGTGTCGTTAATATTTTTATTATTTTGATTAAGAGACTGTTGCATGGATTGCAACCATTGAATGAGCGTTTGATCAGATGAAGTACTTTTTTGCAGCTTTTTTATTTGAGACAAAATAATAAATAAAAAGGCTACTAGTAAAAGAATAATTAGAGCAGCAAAAATGATAAATTCAGTACTCACCATAGCCTAACCATTCTACCACCAAATTACTAATTCTTGTGTACAATAGACGTAATGCCTCGAAAAAAAACTAAGTACCGCACCAGCTCGAAGAAATCCCTCATTACTAAATTAATTTTAGCTATTGCTGCTTGGTTGATTTTTGGTTACGTAGTCCTTTTTGTGGAGCCAAAAACCTGGGTTGATTATTACTATGCTCCTTTTTTTATATTACTGGTTGCTTCTCTGAGTTTAACTATTAATATTTTTATATCTAAAATGGTTTTTTTACTATTACCTTCTTTGGGGCTAGTTGCTATTTTAGTTCTTCGCTTGTTTGGTTTTCGAGATTGGATAAACCCCCTATTTATCGTCGGACTAGTAATTGCTTTGATTTATTTCTTTACAGCTTCAGAAACTAATGTTAAGCTACAAAGCAAGAATTTAAATAATCAAAGTCCTCCTGTTCCGGACCCAGAACATGCAAATAAGCAAACGTCAGCTTGATCCAAAATTTGAAAGTCAACTCAAAGAAATTTTCGCTCAACTCATTGCTGATATTACTAAAAAAGATAAGGCTCAAACTTTTTTAAATGATTTCTTAACCGAAACCGAGCATATTGCTTTAGCAAAACGCTTGGCTATTATCATTTATCTTAATAAAGGTAAATCTTACGAAGACATCAAAAAAGAAGTTAAAGTTTCTTCAGCCACTATTGCTAGTGTTCAAAAAGCTATTGAAGAAAAACGGCCTGGTTTTACCCTAGCTCTCACCTACATTAAAGCTGAAGAATGGGCCAGTAAGTGGGCTGATAAAATCACTGGCTGGTTTGGTAAGTAAGTTAGACTTATTGCAAAATAAAAAATGTTAGCAAAACGTAGGATTTTTGGCCAATTTTCAAGGAACTCAATACTGATGGTACTAACCGTACCTGAGGTGTTGAGTGACGACGAAAATTGACAAAAAGACAAGTTTGGGTATATTTGCTCATTTTGTAATAAGTCTAATAAACAGCAATGGTATACAATGAAAGTATGGTTTTGTTACAATCAATAACTTTTGCCGGAATAATAGGCTTTTTAACTTTAATAATTGGAATTCTCGTTAAAATCATTGGTCTCCCAGACCAAATCAGAAAAAACTACCATCGCAAATCCACCAAAGGTTTATCTAGTACCTTCATGATTCTTTCTTTTGTTGCCTATTGTTTGTGGACTATTCACGGCATTTTACAAAAAGATGTAGTTCTTGTTCTTGGACAGGGTTTAGGAATTATTACCACTGCCATTATTATTGGCCAAATTTTTATCTATCGTAATAAAGGAAAGGATAAATAATATGATCTTAAAATCTATCAATCCTCATGATCAATCAGTTGTTGGCAGTTTGCCTTTTTCATCACAAATAGAAATTAACAAAACCATTAAAAAAGCTAAAGCGGCTTTTCAAACTTGGCAACAAGTTCCTTTAGAAAAACGAATTAGTTATATCAAAAAATACCGAAAAATTTTAGAAAAAAACGTAGAAAAAATTGCCAAGCTGACAACTCTGGAAATGGGTAAACCCATACAACAATCACGTGATGATGTTACTTGGGAACTAGAATTCCTTGACTACTATACTACAACTGCTCCTAAAGCTCTGGCTGACGAGACTGTTTATAAAAAAGGTCCGGATCATTTCAGAATGGTTTTTGAACCGTATGGAGTTTGTGCTTGCATCGCTCCCTGGAATTTTCCTATTTCCATGGTTAACTCGGGTTTAATTCCGGCTCTGCTTGCTGGCAATACTACTATCATTAAGCCTTCTGAATATACGAGCCTAACTCAAAAATTAAATGTTGATTTACTCAATCAAAGTGGTTTACCTGAAGGAGTAGCTAATCTTTTAATTGGTGATGGTACAGTTGGTCAAGCTTTAGTTGATGCTGATATTGATCTGGTTTGGTTTACGGGTAGTACAAAAGTAGGCCGGCAAATTTATGAAAAAGCTGGTAAAAAATTTATCAAAGCTTTACTGGAACTGGGCGGTAGTAGTCCGGCTATTATTTTTGCTGATGCCGATTTAGATCACGCTATGGATAATTTATATTGGGCTCGCTATTTAAATTGTGGTCAAGTATGCACTGCCATCAAACGTCTTTTCGTTGAAAAATCAATTTATCCTCAAGTGGTAAATTTATTTGTCAAAAAATTACAGACTGTTCAGATTGGCAATCCTCTAGATAAAAAAACTGATATTGGCCCGCTTGTTTCTATCAAACAACTGCAACTTTTAAAAGATCAATTGGCCGACGCCAATAAAAAAGGCGCCAAAATTGTAACCGGGGGAAAGCAGCCAAAAGATCAAAAAATTGCCAAAGGTAATTATTTTGAGCCAACTATTGTAAGTAAGATTAAACCTACTATGAGATTGATGACCGAGGAGGTTTTTGGACCAGTTTTGCCCATCATTCCTTTTTCAACCGAAGAAGAAGTAATTAAATTGGCTAATCAAACTGAATATGGCCTAAGCGCTGAGGTTTATACTAAAGATTTGCTTAAAGCTGAGCGAGTGGCTGCTCAGCTTGAAGCCGGTACAGTGGCCATTAATACTGATGATTTTTTCAAACCAGAGTGTCCTTTTGGTGGTTTTAAACAAAGTGGTATGGGTAAAGAGTATGGCAAAATTGGGATGCAAGAATTTTGCAAAATAAAAGTTATTGCTGTTCACCAATAGTTTATTGAATTTCCCGCAATTCAATTTCAGCGTGTACACTGGGTTTATTGAAATGGCGGTAGGTATTGCCACCTCGCAGGAAAATCTCCATAAAAGGATCGTCGTGACCAGAACTGCCTTGAGAAAAAGCCAGTTCTCCCTCAGCTACTGAGAAAATACCCCCAGTTACCAAAGCTGTCCGAACTACGCCATCGACAATAATCTGGACTTTAGCCCCTTCTTTAAAAGTAACCTGAGATTTACGGATAGTTGTTTTGATGTTGCCATAGCCATCCACCCAAGCAATCCGGTTTTTAGGTTCGTTCGGAATGTTTGCAATATCCATTTTGTGACCAATCAGTTTGGTATCGCCTTTAGCAATTGCCGCTACAGCTTCTGGGTAAAAATCCCGAGACCGAAACTGTGAACCATGATTGGCTACATTAAGTGCATGTAAACTTTTAATATGGGGTTTAATAAAGGAAAAACAGTAGCCAGCATTGACCGCACATATTTCCATACCATTCTTAAGCTGAGCATAAATAAAATGTTCCCCAGCATTTTCTTTACGTTTTTTAGTATCATCTTTCCTTGGAGCCGTATTGGAATAGATCATCATATTTTGTGGATGATCACCTAAAGCAAATTGATTGATCCAAAAACCAGTAGCAATGGTGTTAAAAGATGGTACCGAGGTTTTAATAAGATAAAAATCAGGATTAAGACTAAGTAAACGTTGCTCAACTTCGGCAAAGGCTGGATCACCAGTACCATAATCAGTAATCAAGTGAAGAAAAGTAGCCATTAGTAGTTGTCATCTTAAACAAAAGTTGAAAGATCTTTTTGTAAGATTTTTCTGCTCCAATTGAAATGACACAGGTAGTTTTTTATAACAACAAAGAACGATTATAACTTGCCTACATATCTGTTACAATACGGTTATCGTGAAAAAACCATTTTATCTTACTACTACGCTCCCTTACGTTAACGCTGACCCACACATTGGCTTTGCTTTGGAAATTGTCCAGGCTGATACTATTGCCCGCTACCAACGACTTTTAGGTAATGAAGTTTTTTTCAATACTGGCACTGATGAACATGGTCAAAAAATCTATCAAAAAAGCTTAGAGCAAGATAAAGACCCTCAAGCTTACTGTGATGAATACGCTCAAAAGTTTGATAACCTAAAAAAGGCCTTGAACCTAAGCTACGATGCTTTTATAAGAACTACTAATCCCCATCATATTAAAGCCGCTCAAGAGTTTTGGTTAAAATGTCAAGAAAATGGTGATATTTATAAAGCTAAGTACAAAATCAAATATTGTGTCGGTTGCGAGCTGGAAAAACAAGATAGCGAGCTGGAAAACGGTAAGTGCCCTTTACATCCAACTTTAGAGCTGGAAACTAGAGAAGAAGAAAATTACTTTTTTCGCTTTTCTAAATATCAGCAATCACTACTGAAACTGTATCAGGATAACCCACATTTTATTCTTCCTTCCTGGCGTCAAAAAGAGATAGTTAAATTTGTCGAAGCTGGCTTGCAGGATTTTAGTATTTCCCGGCTTAAAACTAAAATGCCTTGGGGTATTGCGGTACCAAATGATCCCAATCATGTCATGTACGTTTGGTTTGATGCTTTGATCAATTACATTTCCACTCTAGGCTGGCCTCAAGACCAGGAAACATTTGAAAAGTTTTGGCCTGGAATGCAACTGGCTGGTAAAGATAACTTGCGTCAGCAAAGTGCCATGTGGCAAGCTATGCTTTTATCGGCTGGTTTACCAAATTCCACTCAAATCTTGATTCATGGTTTTATTACCTCTGGCGGACAAAAAATGAGCAAAAGCTTAGGTAATGTCATTGACCCATATGAAGTAGTTGCCAAGTATGGTGCTGATGCTACCCGTTACTATTTACTTAAAGAAATTCACCCCTTTAAAGACGGCGACTTTTCCTATGAGCGTTTTGAGGAAATTTATAATGCAGATTTGGCTAATGGTCTAGGCAATCTGGTCCAGCGGGTAGCTACCATGGCTGCTAAAAATAACCTATTTGTTTCTGAGGAAAAAGAAGCTGGTTTTGATAAAACTATGGCTAAGCATCTAGATAAGTTTGAATTTCACCTAAGTATTGAGGCTGTCTGGAAAAAAATTCAGGAAACTGACCAGGCAATCAATAAAACCCAACCATGGAGCTTATCTGGTAACAAAGCACAAGAAGTTTTGACTCATTTATCTCAAGAGGTCAAAGCTATTGCTTATAATTTACAACCCTTTTTACCTCAGACTTCAGAAACAATCCTAGAAGTTTTTAGTAATAAGGTAACACCACCAACCAAGCCACTTTTTCCTAGAATATAATTTTTACTTTTTAGTTCTAAGTTTTTAGTTATGTTAATCGATTCCCATTGTCATCTTGAATATTTAGATAATCCTGATGAAGCCATAGCCCAAGCTAAGACTTCAGGAATAGAGATAATCGTTAATCCGACCGTTAATGCCGAGTCAGCTGAAAAAGTCTTAAATCTGGCTAAAAAACATGTCGGTATTTACGTAGCTTTAGGGATATATCCGGAAGAAGCAGCTAGAGACTGGCCTTCACAGGCTAAAGCAATAGAAAAATTGTTAGCAGAGAAAGGGAAACAAGTGGTAGCAATCGGTGAAACTGGCCTAGATTTTGCCGATGCTCAAGCGAAAAACCAACAGGAAGCTCAACTTCAATTATTTAAACAGCATTTAGAATGGGCCAAACAATACCAGCTACCTTTAGTAATTCATAACCGTAAAGCCAGTAATGAAATTTTAGATCTTGTTGAAGCTGCCAACTTACAAATAGCACCTGGAGTTTTACATTGCTTTACAGGTAGTAAAAAATTTGCTAAAAGAGCTTTAGAAATGGGTTTTTATTTAGGAATTGGTGGTTTACTAACCTATGAAACAGGGCTACAGGAAGTGGTAAAAACTATTCCTCTAGACCGCATTGTCTTAGAAACTGACAGCCCGTACCTAGTACCAGAACCTGTTAGGCAAGAAAAACGCTATCCTAATGAGCCCGCTAACCTAATTTATACAGCCCAAAAACTGGCCGAATTAAAACAGCTTAGCTTGGAAGAAGTAGCTGCTCAAACAACCCAAAATGTAAACCTGCTCTTTTCTCTGGAGGGCAAATACTAGATACTAATACTAAACCCGTATATGGATATTCAGACTAAAAAAGATCAACGCTTGCTTCGCTTTTTAGAAATCGTCCCTGGTTTTGTTTCTTGGTCGCTGATTTTATTTCCAATATGGGGATCGTTGTTAATACCGGTAGCAGTAGCTTATTACATTTTAGCTTTTGACGTATACTGGCTATACCGCTCACTAAGTTTAGGTATTTTAGCCACCTTATCTTATTTTAAAATTAAAGCTTTTCAAAAATACGATTGGATGCGGGATGTTAAAGATTTTGGTGATTGGCAAAAAGTTCAGCACATTGTCATTATCCCTAACTACTGTGAACCACAATATATTTTAGAAAGAACTTTAGATGCCTTGGTCGCACAGACCTTTCCGACTAAAAATATCCATATCGTCCTAGGATTTGAAGAGCGGGAAGGACCTGAAGCCCAAAAAAAATACAAAACGCTTAAACAAAAATACGGTAAAAAGTTTGCTAATTTTATCGGTACTTTTCATCCAGTTTTAGAGGGAGAAGTGGTAGGTAAATCTTCCAATATGGCTTGGGCTTCTAAAGTTGCCAAGAAAGAAATTATTGATAAACAGGGTTTTGATATTGACTATTGCACCATCAGCAGCGAGGATGTTGACGCTCGTTTTAATGAGCAGTATTTTGCTACGTTAACATATAAATTTCTCGATGATCCTAAGCGTTATGAACGCTTTTGGCAACCAGCTATTTTGTACTACAACAATATCTGGGATATTCCAGCTCCGATCCGGGTTTTTGCCACCAATGCCAGCATTGTCCAAATTGGCATGCTAAACCGCAAAGATAGGTTAATTAACTTTTCAACTTATTCTACTTCTTTAAAGTTAATTGACCGAATTGGTTACTGGGATACAGATGTAATTCCAGAAGATTACCGACTCTTTTTCAAAGCCTATTTCAAAACAGATGGTAAAGTCTCGGTTGAACCTATTTTCTTACCAGTCCATGCCGATGCTGCTAACTCTAGAAACTTTAAAAAAACTATGGTCAACCAGTATGAGCAAGTTAAGCGCTGGGCCTGGGGCACCTCAGATGATCCGTATATTATTATGCAGTGGCTTAAGGCTAAACAAATTCCTTTTTGGGATAAAACCATTAGGGTGCTAAAAGTGGTTGAAGATCATTTTTTATGGCCAGTCAACTGGTTTGCTATCACTATTGGAGCTACATTGCCACCCCTTTTAAATCCAGATTTTGCCAGAACCGTGATAGGTAAAAGCCTACCTCAAACTTCATCAGCAATTTTAACAGTTTCTCTGCTTTCAATGCTTTTAATTATTGTGGTTGATTTTACCCAACGTCCTGGTAAAAAAGAAGTTAAGCTCTGGAAAAAACTACTCACTCCATTTGAATATATTCTTTTGCCAGTAGTGGGCTTTTTCTTCTCAGCTCTACCTGGTCTTGATGCCCATACTAGACTTATGTTGGGCCGCTACATTGAGTATCGTGTTACTGAGAAAGTCTAACTTTTGCTACAATAAATTAGCCATGAAACCACTTACTCTTAGATCAAATAATGCTTCAATCAAAACTGCTCAAGCAGAATTTGATAGTCTACTGAAACATCCTCAATCTTTAGCTTTCATTCGTTTAATTATTTTGTTACTTGGTATTTCCTGGCTAGTTTTTGGCTTAAGTCTGCAATATCTTCCTCCTCAGATCCCGTTACTTTTTAGTAAACCTTGGGGAGAAGAACAGTTAATTCCTAAACTTTGGCTGGCTCTGTCTCCTGGCTTAGCCACTCTGTTTTTTATTATTAATAGCCGGTTAGCCAGCATGTTTATTCGCAAAGACCCATTATTACCACAGATTTTGCTCTGGGCCCAACTGATTATTACTTTATTTTCAACCATTAGTGTTATTAGAATCGTTCTGATTCTTGCCTAAACTATGTTATCTTTTTGGCCTTTTATCGTTAGTTTAATCTTAGGTCTTGGTTTAACTCCTTTGGTAATTTGGTTTTATCACCGTCAAAACTGGCTTGATAATCCAGCTGGAAAAACCCATCCTAAACATATCCATACTAAACCTTTGCCTCGAGGAGGAGGCTTAGCTATCTTTGGAGCTATTTTACTAGCTACCTTATTATTTTTGCCTTTAGATAAACATGTTATAGGCATTTTACTGGGAGGCTTAATACTGACTATTACTGGTATTCTGGATGATATTTTTGACTTAAATCCTACATTACGAATTGGCATAGGGTTTTTAGCAGCTGCCTGTGTAGTGGCCGCCGGCATTGGCATTCCTTTTCTGACTAATCCTTTTGGAGCATCTCTGATCTATTTGAACCAACCTCAAATCCCTTTATATCTATTTGGTAAGTTACGAACTATTTGGGTCTTAGCTGATCTATTTGCTCTGTTTTGGATTGTGGGATTGATGAATTTTGTCAACTGGTCAAAGGGTTTAGATGGGCAACTACCTGGCACCGTAGCCATTGCTGCTATTACTATTGCACTTTTATCGCAGACATTTTCAGCTGATATTACTCAATGGACAACTGGCATTTTAGCTCTTGTTGTAGCGGGAGCTTATTTGGGGTTTTTGCCTTGGAATTTTTTTCCCCAAAAAATTCTACCGGGCTATGGAGCTGGTTCACTAGCAGGCTATTTCCTGGCCACTCTAGCCATATTATCAACTACTAAAGTTGGTACTTTACTGGTAGTTTTAGGTATTCCGATTATTGATGCGGTGTTTGTCATTATCAGACGAATAGCTGCTGGCAAATCACCTATCTGGGGTGATACCAGACACCTTCATCATACTTTGTTAAAATTAGGCTGGAGCAAGCAACGAGTGGCAGTTTTTTACTGGGTAATTACGGCTATCCTAGGGTTTATCGCCCTTAGATTGAATAGCCAGCAAAAATTCTATACAATCATGATACTGATTATTGGTTTTGGAATTTTTCTTCTATGGATCAAGCAGTTTTTGGCATCATCAAATCGGCCCGCCCCAGACAATGGCTCAAAAATGTAAGCCTATTTACTGGCTTGGTATTTACGGGCTGGTTGTTTATTCCTGATAAATTTTTGACAGTCCTGCAGGCTACAGCTGTTTTTTGCCTGATTACTTCTTCAGTTTACATTTTCAATGATATTATTGATGCTCCCTCTGATAGGCTTCATCCTCTGAAAAAAAATCGACCTATTGCCTCTGGAAAAGTTCCAATTCCCACTGCTTTATTTATTGCTATTTTGCTTTTCACTATCAGTATGTGGCTAGCTTTACAAATTTCTTTTTTCTTTTTCTTTTTAAGCTTTTTGTATGTCTTGCTGCACTTTGCTTATACCCTCTGGCTTAAACACATCCCGATCTTAGATGTCATGGCTATTGCTAGCGGCTTCATCTTAAGAGTATATGCTGGTGCTGTTGCCATAGATGCCCATATCAATGTCTGGTTACTGCTCTGCGTGGTCTCCTTTTCCCTATTTTTAGCTATAGGCAAAAGACGGTCTGAAAAAACCTTACTTCGCTCAAAATCACTTAAAGCTCAGCGTCAGGTTTTATCTCATTACCCAGAGAATTTACTTGGTATTTATACTTCTATGTTTGCCAATACTACGTGGTTAACCTATGCCTTATTTACGTTTCAGCAGCAGGTATTTATTACTCAAGGCAATGTCCTGACGCTTATGGCTGATCTACCTCGAGCCTTTGTCAACCAAAAATTGCTCATGCTCACCATTCCTCTAGTAATTTATGGGGTTATGCGTTATTTACAACTGATTTATGATCAAGATAAAGGGGAATCACCTGAGGAGGTACTACTTAACGATTGGCCACTAATTTTAACTGTAGGAATCTGGGTAATTTTACTGATAATTATTATCTACGGAATAGCCTAAAACTTACTCGTATAAAGTCACGTATTTAGAGGAAAGCCAGGCTTCTTGACCATCTTCCAGCTCAATTTTATACCAACCTGTATCATTAGCTTCTAGATATTTGTATGAATCGCCAGGATTAACTTTAGTAATAAGTTCATCAGAGGTACTAGGGCCTTTACGAACATTAAGCCAGCCCGTAGGAGTTTCATTGATAGTCACATAAGGTCGTTTTAAATTAGCTCCAACTTTTTCTGTTTCCTCTGTTTCTTCATCTAAATTAGCATCTAATGCTTTATCTTCTTCCTGTTTAGTCTCTTCGTCAGCAGTACCTGTTGTTTTGTCTGAATTTGTATCTTCCTGAGCTACTGGTTCATCAGATTTAGCCAGTTGGACACTGGCAATTAGTTTATATCCTTCAATAAGCTGAGCTTTGAAGCTTTTCTCAACATATCCGGGCGAGGAAATTAGGATAGTGTGATCACCAGCAGATAAATCTTCTACAGTCTGAGGAGCAAAACCAATTGGCTCTCCATCAATAGCTATAATTGCTCCCTCTGGCGTAGTTACTACCGACATGGTTGTTTTGTCTTTTTGATCTGCTTCCAGTGAAAGATCATAACCACTGGAAAGTTCTTGGGTTTCTCCCATTTCTCGAGACACCACAGTCAAAATGCCTTTAGCTAAGGTAATTCGTTTTTCCCAGGCTGTTCCAACTCCATCCTCTGGTACAAGTTTAATGGTGTATTCTCCAGGCTTTAGATTTTCCTCATAAAATGGGGTTGAACCAATATGATTGCCGTCAAGAAAAATGCTGGCTTTTGGGGTAGTATTAACTGATAAAGCCGCTTTTTTACCATCACCAATAAAAGGAATAGAGCAGGAAGATAAGAGAAAAGCAGTCAAAACAATAAGTAATCCTTTGGGCCAAAGTTTCATATTTTAATCATACCACAACTGACATAAATTACGTCTAAAAAAACAGTCTGTCATGATAAAATAAAGAAGTTTCAAAAAAGGCCTGGTGACGGAGTGGTTACGTAGCGGTCTGCAAAACCGCGTACAGGGGTTCGATTCCCCTCCAGGCCTCCATATTTTTAGCCTTAAAACTTCCCAGAATATCCCTATAACTACTTGACTTTGCATATTAAATATGCTAAAATTCTGCAATTCTTTCCACACTTGGAAAGATTTTGTTTTTTACTAAGTCAAGTCGGATAAAAACGACAAGGGAAGTTGTCAAATTTAAATCTAAATTTGCTTAGCTTCTCCTCACCACAAAGGTGATAGCTTAGTAAAAACTCTACTTTGGCAGCTTAAAAGCTGCATCATGAAACGATCTGTTAAACAGTCTTTTTCTGAAACAGTCTTTAATGTCCTTTTTTTCATAGTCAATCAAATCATAGCTTTATTACTAGCTATGCCGTATTTACTGTGGAGGACAATCTTTCCTTTAGATAGCCGTCTTGGCCATCCTATTTCAAAGTTTTTTAGAAAACTATTTGAAGCTAAGAGAGCCAAGCAGATTATTGGTATTAATCTGGCAATTTTTATTGTCCTGGCTTCAATTTTACAAGGCTCAATTTTTGCTCAAGAATCAGATAGCGGAAAACCAGAGCTTACTAAAATTACGATACAGGAAGAGCCAGTAAAAACCGAAACAGTATTTCGCCAACCTGTTGCCGGCTATATTTCTCAAAGTTTTACCTGGTATCACCCTGGTATTGATATTGCCGGAAATAATAACTACCTAGTTCACCCAATTGCTTCAGGCAAGATAGTTTCAATTGAAAATACTGCTTTTGGCTATGGCTTGAGTGTTTTAGTCAAGCACGAGAATGGCATTGAATCTCGATATGCTCATTTGCAAAATATTGATATTGCTATTGGACAAGAAGTAGATAAAGATACAGTCTTAGGTCACGTTGGTTCTACTGGTTGGAGTACTGGACCTCATCTTCACTTTGAGGTATACCAAAATGGAGTAGTTATTGATCCACTGACTGTTTTACCTGACGGGTTTGAAACCAGCTATATTTCTTTATCAACTCCTACTGATGATGCTGTTTTGATTGCTACTGATAATTCTATTGATCAGGAATTGGTTGAAAAAATGGCTACGTTTTCTGCTGAGATTAAGTCGGTGGAGCTGGAAAATTAAAGATATCATTAATTATTGAAAACTTTTTAATTGGTCAATAATTCTCTGCATTTGTTCACAATAGTTTCTTGTTGTTTCCAAGGAATTTTGAGATCTTGACTCTAGCATCAAAAAGTAAAGTGTAGCTGCTGAAGTCACTGAAGCTGCGCTAGATAGTTCTAAAGGAAAATTCGTAATTCTACAAGCATTCGTAATAACCATAGAAGCAACCAAAATATTTAAAGTGCCCAATAAAGCTCTAACTTTATTACGCTTCTCTATCTGTCCAAGATCATCATTAATCCTAGAGGTCAGATTTTCAATCCAGTTTTGAACTTTTTTTTGAGGTAATCTATATCCACATCTGAAATGAGGAATTATTGCTTCAGGCGGAAGAATACTCAATAGCTCAAATATGGGTTTATTGGCAAGTGCCTCTCCTTGTATATTATTTTGTTGTAAATAACTAACAATTCTACCAACTAAAAACTGTATTAATAAAGGATGTGATTCATTGAGTTCTCTTAAGGCTTCACTTCTTCTTACGAAACCATCAACCTCTAAAAGGTTGTGGTCAACTATAGGTTCTAATTCTTTAACTTGAGTATTCGGACAAACTAAACCATCACTAAGATCAATAAATTGTAAAATTTTTTCTCGAGTATAAGTATTACCAGCTAGTTCAAGTGTTTGCCCAACTACCTTATTGTGTTGACCGGCAAAGACCGCCGTATAGCTATCTGGCTTACGTGTTTCAGGATTTAAAACTGTTACTTGCCCATTATTTATTCCAATTGCAATCGTAACAGGTTTGCCTCTTTCAGCAATTTCTAGCCGCGCTTTTATAGTTGAGGACTCGATAGAATCATCATTTTGTCTAAAAGGAATAATATATCCTTGTTCATTCGTAGCACAAAGAGATACTGTATACTCTGTTCTATCTAACCCCAAAGCATACATATTTTCTAATGACTCTCCACTTCGATATAATCCAGTTACCCATTCTAGTATCCCCTGATCTAATTTTGCTCTTTCGATCATTTCTTCTTCTGCAATAGTCCTGTCTCCAACTTGAATAGGTGGAGATAATCTCTCAGCTATAGACATTTTTATAAAATCTTATAATAATATATTATTTTAAAATAACATACTATCTTTCCTAATGTAAATCACAAAAAGCCCCGATTGCTCGGGGCTTTTTCTTTTATTGCTTCTAAAGCTTTACATTCCCATCCCTGGCATACCACCACCCATGCCGGCTGCAGCAGCCATATCATCTTTCTTTTCCTCTGGTTCATCAGTAATCAGAACCTCGGTAGTCAGGACAATACCAGCTACTGAAGCAGCGTTTTGTAGAGCCGTTCGAACCACTTTAGCAGGGTCCAAAACTCCCATTTTAACCAAATCGCCAAATTCCATAGTTTTAACGTTGAAACCATAGCTTGAGCTATTATTCTTTTCAATCTCACCTACTACCCATTCAGCATTGGCTTTAGCATTGGCTACTAGTTTCATGACTGGTTTGGATAGGGCGTTGTAAACCACTCCAGCTCCAGCTGATTCAAAATCGCGCCAGGTGACTGATTCCTGAGCTTTACTGGTCTTACCAGCATCTTTACTCACCAAAACACTGCGAGATCTGAGTAAGGTCACTCCTCCTCCAGGCACAATACCTTCTTCAACTGCAGCTTTAGTAGCCTCAACAGCATCTTT
The DNA here is from genome assembly GCA_012797845.1 of Candidatus Beckwithbacteria bacterium. Taxonomy (NCBI): domain Bacteria; phylum Candidatus Beckwithiibacteriota; species Candidatus Beckwithbacteria bacterium. The sequence continues at coordinate 5,912 of JAAZOH010000004.1, read as the reverse complement.
AACCCGCTCTTTAAGCTCATTCAGCTCGATTTCGGTAGCAGCCCCAACATTAATAACAGCTACGCCGCCAGCCAATTTAGCTAATCGTTCTTGCAGCTTTTCTTTGTCAAAATCAGAGTCAGAAGCTGCAATTTCTTTCTTAATACTGGCAACCCGAGCACTAATGGCTTTTTTGTCACCTTTACCACCGATAATACGGCAGTTTTCCTTGTCTGCCCAAATTTTGTCAGCTTGACCACAGTCTTCAATCATAACTGAATCTAGTTTGCGGCCAGTATCTTCAGAGATAACCGTACCACCAGTTAAGATCGCAATATCCTCCAGCATGGCTTTGCGACGATCACCAAAACCTGGAGCTTTGACTGCCAAAACGTTGATAGCTCCTTTAAGCCGATTGACAACTAGAGTAGCTAAAGCTTCGCCTTCAATTTCATCAGCAATAATGACAATGTTTTTGGTAACTTTAACCACATTTTCTAAAAATGGTAAAAAGTCGCTGACTGAAGCAATCTTTTGATCAGTGATTAAAATGTAAGGATTTTCAATCTCAGCTTCCATGCTATCTGGATTAGTCACAAAGTAAGGGGAAGCATACCCTTTATCAAATTCCATACCTTCAGTGTAGGACAATTCCATTTCCAAACCTTTACCTTCTTCAACGGTAATGACTCCGTCAGTCCCAACTTTATCCATAGCTTCAGAAATCAGTGCACCAATCTTTTCATCTCCAGCCGAGATGGTAGCAACTTGCTTAATCTCTTCTGAAGTTTTGATGGGTTTAGCCATGGATTTAACCTGCTTTACCACTTTTTCGACAGCTTCATTGATCTCTTTTTGCATAGCCATGGGATCAACACCAGCAGCTACAGCCTTCATGCCTTCAGAAATCATTTCTGAAGAAAGTAAGGTAGCAGAAGTGGTCCCGTCACCGGAAGTATCATTGGTCTTAGAAGCTGCTTCTTTGACCATTTGAGCACCCATATTTTCGTACGGATCCTTAAGCTCAATTTCTTTAGCCACCGAAACTCCATCATGAATGACATTGGGAGCACCCCATTTTTTATCCAAAGCTACATTTCGGCCTTTGGGACCAAGAGTAGTTGTAACTGCATTGGAAAGTTTCTGAATACCGGTTAGGAGCTTTTGGCGGGCATCTGCTCCGTAGAGAATTTGTTTTGCCATATAGTTTTACTAAATTCTACATACCTTAGAATTTAGATCTCAAATTTTATAATTTATTTAACAATTGCTAAAACGTCTTCAAATTTGACAAAAACTAACTCTTTGTCAGTCAAACTAAGCTTGATTTCATCTCCGCCCCATTTTTTGTAAATTACCATATCACCAACTTTAACAGGAGCTTTAGCTTTTTTGGTCTCAGGACCAACTGCTAAAACTTTAGCCTGCTGAGGTTTTTCGTCGTGAGAATCTGGTAAATAAATACCGGAAGCGGTTTTTTTAGTAGCTTCCTGAGGTTCGAGTAGGATATACCCGGCTGTAGGTTGCAATTTTGGCGTTGCCATAGTGCGACCTCCTTTCAAATAAATTTGTTAATAAAACTAACAAATGAAAACTATCAGTCTTTACTTCCGAGTGCTATTTTACTAATCTCTTCACCCTTGTCAAGTAGCGGTATTCGCTGCTTACTGCTAATTTGAGCAGTGGTTGAGAAACCAGGAATTTGCTTTGCAACTATTTGCATTGTACCACCATATTTTTTCAGTATTACCTGTTTTTGTTTTTGAAATGGAGTGTGGTCTGAAACAGCTAAAAAATTGGGCTTGATTGTTGTAATCAATGCTTCCCGAACTCTGGGTTTGTCAAAAGTAGTTGGTAACGAAAACACATAATCGGCTACTGTATGTTTGGTAACTTTTTGTAGCCGAGTCTGCAAATCCTCTACTGGCCGGCCTGGTCCCTTAAGCTGTTTAACCCGTGCATCACTTTCCAAACCAACAAACAGGATGTCTCCTAAACGTTTAGCTTTTTGCAAAAATAGTTGATGACCAGGATGGAGTAAATCATACACTCCGGTAGCTAAAACAATCCGTTTTTTATTTTTATGTAAGGTGCTGGACAGTAAATTTAGTTGAGAAAAGTCAATAATTTGGCCCATGACAGCACTCTAGCTAAAAAGTGCATACCTGTCAAATTAAGCTACTAAGGCTTTAGCTAAGGCTTCACCAAATGCAATTGCTGCTTCCGGACCATTGGCAGTAATAATGTTGTCGTCAACTACAACTGCTTGATTTTGGTATTTTGCTCCCTTGGCTTGCAAGTTCTCTTTTTGACTTTCAGAGGCAGTAACTTTTTTACCTTTTAAAATATCGGCATTGGCCAAAATAGAAGGTGCAATACAAATAGCACCTAAAATTTTATTAGCTTGAGCAAAGGCTTGGATTTGTTTGTGAACTGTTTTGTAGTTGAAATAGGTACTGGCACCAGCACCGCCTACAAAAATTAGACCATCAACTGTTTCAGGATTGATATCGGCAAATTTAGCATCGGTTCGAGCTTTACCACCTTGAGTACCAGTCATTTCCTCAGGATCACCTTTAGCCACAGTTAGCACTTCTGCTCCTTGAGATTGAAGCACTACTTTAGGTTGGAAATATTCTTCATCACGAAAATTAGCAGGAGCTAAAATGAAAATCACCTTTTTCCCAGATAAACTTCCCATAGATTTTGCTTGATGGGCACGCTTGTGTAGATCAAGGAGGGTTACAGGTTTATAGTTTCCTTATTATATCAAGCCAAACTGTTTTTTTCCAGTCTGAAATCGTTTTAAGATTTCCAGAGCTTTATCTTGGGGATGGAAAAAGGCAAAGTGATAGCTAATCAATTCCCGAGTTTGTTTTGACCGCATATACCACATCTGAAACTGATAACTAATTTTATTAATTAAAGTCCAGATATTTGATGAATAAGTTTTACCTGTTTCAGGCTTTTTTTGACATATATAAAAAGCATTGGCTAAATACTGCTTGATCCAAGGATTACTGCAAATAATTTTTTGATAAAAAAACTCTGGCCCGGCTAGAACCTGTAATTGAACTAACTCGTGAGCTGTAAATAGATTTTGGATTTTTTGAGGAATCAGTAAATAACCCTCTTCTAGAAAAATATTAAGGCATAATTTGTCAGTAACCGTATGGTCATGTGGTTTTCGCCGCACTCCTAGAAGTTGAGCCATTCCAAGCACTAGAAAACGAGCTAGCCACAGCTGGTTAGGTTTGGTGATAATCAAAAAATCAAGGTCGTCATCTTTTTTTACATTACCAACTGCCATCGAGCCAGTCAGGCAAATCGCCAAAACTCCTGGACAAAATTGTAACAAGTGACTCAACTTTTGAGCCTTCTCAAGTTTTTGGGCATATATTGGTTTAGCAGTTAATCGTTTGGAAACTAACTTGTTTTTTTTAGGTAAAAAATAAAAGCCTTTGCTAAAGTTAATGTATTTGTTTTTAAGAGCCGTTTGGAGTTTTTTTGCAAAAGCAGGTTTATTGATTATTTTTTTTGATTGCAACTTGGTATACAGCTCTGATTCTGTTAGTGGCCATGCAAACAAATCAGCATATATAAGAGTTTTGATAATGGCCTGGGTAATAGTATCCATTAGGCAATATTAGACATCATCTTGAGGAAAAACACAATCAAACTTATTGGGAAGCAGAAGTAGTAACGTTGTATTGTTGTAAAACCTGAGCTACTCCCTGCCCAAGAGTAGGTAAGACTTTTGCGGGTTGCTGACCATCATTAACCGCATTAACAGCATCTTCATAATATTTGATAATCCGATCATTAATACCATTATCAAATGTCCGGGAGGATAAATACCAGCTTCTAGCATTAGTACCTTGATCAACAAACGCCTTAGCTACTGACCCAGTCATAATAGTTTCAGCTAGACTTGGTTTTGGATATGGTTCGCCAAACATCCGTACGTTTGATTGGGCAGTATAGAGCTTAGTTAAAACTTCATCACTTGAAAGATAAGCTAGAAATTTCCAAGCTTCGGTAGGATTTTTACTTTTTCGAGAAACTCCTTCTACCCAATATGTTGCCCAGGTAGTTTTTCCGCCAGGCAATTGTGGAACTGGAGCAGTTTTAAATTCTAAGCTTGGATTGATATCTTGAATCTCAAAAGCTCGCCAACTTGGCGCAAAAATCATAGCCACTTTTTCCATAGCAAAAGCATAGGTAGAGGCTGGCATAGTTTCATCCCAAACTCGAGAATTAGTAGAGTCTTTAGCAAACATCGTGTAAAACGTTAATGTATCCTCAGTAAACCGATCAGTTGGTGCTCCTGGGTTAGCTCCATTTTGCAGGAGCATCAAGCCTAAGATATCTGAAAAATTGTCTACATTATTAGTTGTGCCTAAAGCCACCCCTCCAACTTGAATTTTGCCACTAGCAGGAACTCTGACAGCTTGAGCTACGCTGCGCAATTCGTCCCAAGTTTCAGGAACTTCTTGATTAGCTCGTTCCAGCATAGCTGGATTGTAATAAAGTGCTAGGGTATCAAAGTCCAAAGGTACTCCAAATGTCTCACCACCAAGCACTACATTGGTACTAACAATTGGGTAAAACTGGCTTAAATTAATCACTTTATTGCTATCTGGTTGTAAATCGGTCTTAAGCATAGGAAGCCAAGTGTTATGAAAACGGAAAATATCTGGGCCTTCACCACTAGCAATAGCAGCTTGAACTCGTTCCCGATAATCCTGAATAGATTGCTGTCTATAGACTATTTGAATATCCGGGTTACTTTGCTCATAGCTATTAAATACTTCATCCAAAACTTCACTTGGTTCCCATAATCCCCAGTATGTTAGCGTAATTTTGGGAGTATTAGTATTGGCATTAGTATTTGTATTAGCCGTAGTACTACTTGAATTAGATGATGATTCTGAAGAAGAGTTTCCTCCCTGTAACATAGGTAGAACTATTTTCAAAGCAATAATAGCCAAACCACTAACCAGAGCCAAAGCAATCAGTACAAACATAATCATTTTCTTTAAACCTCCTTTGGGACGAAGATCACCAGCCATAGCTGCATTTGGAGGCGGAGTACCAATAGTATCCCCACCTGTAGCAGATCCTTCAAAACTTGGAGGGATTGGTGGCATGTTTTCACTTGGTGGGGGTGGGGCAAAACTAGGAGGAGGTACTACTCCTTCAGTATTATTGATCTGATCAGCTTCAGTAGTTAAAGTTTGTTGGTTTTGATTTGCTTCGCTAGCAAAAGGCGGAGGAGGTACTTCAGAAAAATTACCTAGCTCATTTTGAGAACTTGTATTTTGGCTTAAATCTGGAGTTGTTGGAGGTTCAATATTTGATTGAACTGGATTTAAATCTTGAGGTTCTTGAGTAGCTATTTGACTAGTAGCATCAAGTGATGATAGGGCTTCACCGAAATCACTATTTGCCTCGGTCATTGATTGAGAGTCTATTCCTGAATCTATAGCAGAATCTGTTTGTAAAGATGTTTGACTGGTTTCTGTTTCTTCTTGATTTAAAGAAGGGCTTGGGATATCTTGAGAAAAATCTATTGGACCACTTTCACTTTGAGAAAATTCTGGTTCACTGATTGTGTCAGCCTCTTCTGGTAAAGACGGTTCTTCGGTTTGAGAAGGAATGGTTTCTGGTTCATTTGATTGGTCTTCCATTGCCCAAGCTGGAGGCGGAGGGGCACTTAAATCAGAAGAGGAGGTTACTGCAACCAAATCGTTTGATGAGGCAGATAAACTGGTATCAATATCTCCAGATGAACTTAAGTCTAAACTAGAATTTTGCTTTGTATCAGCCATAGAAATAAGACTTTTGACCACTACCATACCATGGTACTATGATAGCTAGATTCCGTCTAGATTTATCGTAACATATTTAGCCATTATGAAACAGCTAGCATT
>JAAZOH010000003.1 GCA_012797845.1 Candidatus Beckwithbacteria bacterium | reverse complement strand
GTTTTTGGGCTGATGGCTACTTTGCTGAAACCATAGGTAAAACCAATTACTTACAAATAAAAAAGTACATTAAAGACAATAAAGAAATTATGCCAGAGAAGGATTAAAACCACGGTCTTTAGACCGTGTGTAGTTTATTAATAAAAAAGATAGCTATTGGCTTGATAGAATAAGACGTTTTGATCAATATAGAAGAGAAGGATGGATACATTTTATTATAGAACCACCAGATGGAGAAAATATACCATGTGGTGGTTTGTTTTCATTTATTACTAAAGAGGAAGAAATAGGTTTAATAGTTGGAATTAGGCTTCCACCAAATTACCACTCAAGAGAAGATTATGATCATCCGAGCATACTCGAACTTATTTCTCATGCGGTTATGCTTTGTGAAAAATTAAAACAAAAATTGACTAGTCCTGTTCGTATACCAGATATTCATGGAAAATATCAATTAAAAGAGGATAGTGCTTGTTTTCAATGGGGTTTTGAGGCGACACAAGAAAAGCGTGATGTAATTAATTTTAGTATTAATGACTAGAACGACTACGTTTTTCGGCCACTTGCAACTCCATAATAGCTCGACGCATAGCGGTTTCAGCTCGCAAAATTTCTGTAGCTGAGAGTCTCTCTTTTTCCGACAAAGCCTTTTGAGCATCTTCTTTAGCCTTTTTAATAGCAGCAATGTTTAACTCTTCACTGCGATTGGCATTATCAGCCATAATCGTAATATTGTTATCCGGATCAAGATTCAGAAAGCCATCAAAAATCGTAAAAAACCGCTCTTTGCCATCTATTTTAATTTTAAGCTCATCATGTTCTAGCTTAGTTAAAATTGGGGCATGATTGGGTAAAATTGCTATTTGGCCAGTAGTGCTGTGAGCTACAACCACTTCAACCTCACTACTTTTAAATAATGTTCCAGAAGGAGTGATAATAGATAAATTGAGTTTGGTGATGTTTTTAACAACCATAAGTAATATTAAATTTCAATAACTGCAATTTGCATATTAGATAATTCAGAATATAGCCTAGCTGCTAAAAAATTAAGATCTATACCGTGAACCTGCTGCAAATGCTCTGTTTCAATTCTTCCCAGCTCTAGCATCATTGTTTTATCTGAAGTTGATAATTGTCGTAATCCTAGTTTATGACCTAAACCAAATTCGATTATAGTTAAAGCATCATCTAATTCATCTACAGTTGGTTTAATAGAATCACTTTCCGTGTTTAAATATCTTATTGTATTTCCTAAAATTTTATATCTTTCATCTCTATCAAGGCTTATTACAGTTGATATTGGTTTGTAGGTATATCTAATGGCTAATTTTTCTGTTTCTTTATTCATGTTAATAGCATTATAAATTCTTAGCTTTTTCAGCAGCCTCCTCAATACTTCCAACCATGTAAAAAGCTTGCTCGGGTAGTTTGTCGTGTTTACCTTGCAAGATCTCATCAAAGCCACGAACCGTGTCTTCAATTTTGACATACTTACCGGGCATATTAGTAAACTGCTCAGCGACATGGAATGGTTGGGTCAAAAACCGTTGAATTTTCCGAGCCCTAGAAACAGTCAGTTTATCCTCATCAGACAGCTCATCAATACCTAAAATAGCGATAATATCCTGCAATTCCTTATATCGTTGCAGAACCCGTTGTACTTCACGAGCTACTCGGAAATGCTCAGTTCCAACTGCATCTTCGGTCAGAATATTGGAGTTTGAAGATAGAGGATCAACAGCTGGATAGAGAGCCTGATCAGCTAAAGCCCGCTCTAGTACAATAGTTGAGTTAAGATGAGCAAAAGTGGTAGCTGGGGCTGGATCAGAATAGTCATCAGCTGGTACATAGACAGCTTGGAATGAAGTAATTGACCCATTTTTAGTTGAGGTGATCCGTTCTTGTAAAGCACCCATTTCTGAAGCTAGAGTGGGTTGGTAACCTACTGCTGAGGGAATTCGGCCCAGTAAAGCTGAAACCTCACTTCCAGCTTGGGAAAAACGAAAAATATTATCAATAAATAACAGTACATCTTCTTTATTTACATCTCTAAAATATTCTGCAAACGTTAGCCCTGAAAGAGCCACGCGCAAACGGGCTCCAGGAGGTTCGTTCATCTGACCATAAACCATGACGGTTGAAGGCAACACGCCTGATTCTTTCATTTCTACGTATAAGTCATTGCCTTCTCTGGTTCGTTCACCTACGCCAGCAAACACCGAGTGGCCACTATGTTCCATAGCAATGTTGCGAATCAGTTCTTGCATGACTACTGTTTTACCAACCCCTGCGCCACCAAAAGCAGCTACTTTACCACCTTTAGCAAAAGGCGCAATTAAGTCGATAACTTTAATACCAGTTTCTAACATAGCTAGAGTATCTGATTGATCAACTAGTTTCGGAGCAGGGCGGTGGATAGGCCAAGCTTCTTTGCTTTTGACCTCGCCTTGGTTATCAACTGGCTGGCCTAAAACATTAAAAACCCGACCCAGAGCTTTTTCACCTACTGGCATAGAAATTGGTTTACCAGTGTCAGTAGCTTTCATGCCGCGTTTGATACCTTGCGTACTGGTCATGGCTACACAGCGTACCTGCGTTTCACTAATTTGATGTTCAACTTCGGCAATGATGGTT
>JAAZOH010000002.1 GCA_012797845.1 Candidatus Beckwithbacteria bacterium | reverse complement strand
TTTTTGGGCTGATGGCTACTTTGCTGAAACCATAGGTAAAACCAATTACTTACAAATAAAAAAGTACATTAAAGACAATAAAGAAATTATGCCAGAGAAGGATTAAAACCACGGTCTTTAGACCGTGTGTAGTTTATTTGCCATTTAATTTTTTTTCTATGTTAGTTTTATCGTACTTTTTATCTATTAAAATAATAAAGATATCGTTTAGTATGGTAGATAATTTTCCTGCCTCTAAGTCAACCTCAGATAACATTTGATTATGTTTTCTGCACAATATACCTGAAGTTAAAGATGATGGGTTAAGATGAGTTACTCCACATTCATTCCATGGAGCGCCAAAAATTGAAATAGTATTTTTTACTTCCAATTTTTTTATTATATTTCTGGAAACTATATGTTCTTGGGACTTTCTATTACACCCACCCAGGACACTTGCCCAACAAGTGGTCATATACAAGTAATGCCTCTAAATATGTAAAATAATTCTCAAAATTTGTTTTTTTCTTTTGAGCGGGTAACGGGAGTCGAACCCGTCTCTCTACCTTGGGAAGGTAGCATAATACCGATATACTATACCCGCATTTCAATTTTTTATTATACCGTTAATTTCTGGGAATTGTCAGGACCTGACCGACTTCCAAATAATCAGGAGAAGCTAAATTATTGGCTTGAGCTATTTCCATGAAGCGTTCGCCAGTACCATAAGCCTTGATTGAAATATTGTAAAGATCATCACCTAACTGAACGGTATAAGTATTGCTAGTCAGTTTTTGGGTGGAAGATGCTGATAAGATTTGCCCAAATTTGGATTTATCAACTTGAGGCAAGACTAAGATTTGGCCAGGTTCAACAAAATCAGGATTGTCCAATAAGTTGGCTTGAGCAATATCGGTCCAAAACTCCCCATTACCATATTCTTTTTCAGCAATCTGCCAAAGGCCTTCACCGGCTTGGACTTTGTACGTGTTGCTACCAGCCTGTAGCTTTATAAGCTCTTCATTGCTAGTGCTGGCAGCTGTATTACTGATCTGGGCTTCTGTGCCTAGCTGTTTGACATAGTTATAAATCAGCAAAGCTACAATCACTACTACTAGACCACCCAAAATAGTGCTAATTGTGGCTTCATTAAGACTGATTTGTTTGAGAAAATCTTTGACTCGAAGTTCCAAGGTTTTACTGGTTGTGTCCATAACGTATCAGGTTACTTAGGCAGCAGTAACAATATACCTATCTATATACTGATTTTGGAGATTTTTTGCAAGCCCAAGATTATGTGTGGTACTTTTTTCTTTGTATCATCCTGAGGGAAACCGTCGCAAACGGAGACGAAGGATCTAAAAAAAAATTCTTCGTCACTACGTTTCTCAGAATGACACTATTTTCGAAGACCAAGAAGTTGCTTCTGGAATTTAAGATCGGTAAAGACATTGCCGCTAATTTTTTGGCCACGCTTGGGCCCATAAAGGATCGGCAGTGTCTGAATTTGAGCTCGCCGTTTTTCCTCAGCTGTCCGGTAATCAAGGCGGTAAAGACAAGCTTTGACAAACCACTTAGGAAAGCTGAGAAGTTTGTTACTTAGTTTTTTATTTTCCAAGCGTTTTTGTTTTCTGGAGTAAGCATATTCATAAACTTCTTTTTTGTACCAAACTGTGGGATTAACTGGGTAATCTTGGCTGGCAGCCACTCGCCAGTTATGACCAATTGGGTTGAACCAATTTTGACCTGATAAATGGTAAACAAAAATATGGCCAGACAGTGGAAAAAAGCCAAAACTATGAAGATAGGTTTTAAGAGAAGTTTTGGTATAACGATTGATATGCAGATCTTTGGTAGCGGCGATCTCATCGGTGTCTTCAAAGTTTTGAGCCTTCAGCCCATCTTTTGCCACATCATTATCAAGGGCAAATACTGGGGTATTGATCAGTAAAATTGATTTTTGGGCAAGTTTTAGTTTGAGAGCCTTAAGGAGTCTAGTTAGTTCAGAGCGGGGGATATGCTCAACTACATCAAACATGATGACAATATCAAATCGCTGCTTAGTATTTTGGATAAAATTAAGCGCGTCCTGGCAGTAAAGTTTGGCTTCGATCTGATGTATGTCTAGAAAATTCAGGGCAATTTCATAAGCTGGTTTAGAAAAATCAACACCAATAACTTTTTTAGCTTCATGCTCTTTGGCATATTTAATGACTTCACCTCGGCCAAAACCGATATCCAAAACTTTTTTATTTTTAAAATCAATTTTGCGTAAAATACTTTGATCCTGAGGTCTGGGTTGACCCAACAAAAAATCTTCCAAACCCACCACGCCATAATTGGTTTTCCGACCCTTTTGGTCAAATTGTAAGAAATAATTTGTGGTGTATTTTTGCTGCAAGTGTCCCATGATTAATGTCATTCTGAGCTTGTTTCAGAATCCCCAATAATATTTTGATAATACTTGATCAAATCCTTGGTTTCATCCTCGAGACTACGGCGTTTTAATGTGTAATCAAGACTGTTTTTAATTTTTTCAAAATGAGTTATTAATGGCTCCAATTTTTGAGCTAAGTTTTGATAATTACCAGCTGTAAATAAAAAGCCGTTTTTACCTTCGATAATTTGCTCAGTTAGGCCACCAATCTTAGAAACCACCGTTACTGTTTGGCTCATTAAGGCTTCTTGAACTACTAAACCATAAGGTTCTTCCCAAACCGAAGGAACCACTAAAATATCGATTCCAGCCAACATTGTCGGCAAATCGCGCAATTGATAAGGGCCATAATACCTAATTTTTTTAGATCTTTGAAACAGAGTTTGATAGTTGGAAGTAGCAGGCCCATATATAGCTAATGTGACATTTTTATTGCTAAGTTTTGCAAATGCTTTAAGCAAAATCTCAATTCCTTTAGCTTGGGAAACTGTCCCAATAAAGCCAAGTACTATCTTATTTTGATTGGTTTTAGCTAAAGCTTTAAAAGGTTGAATTCCACAGGGTACAACTTTGTTAGCAGTAAAACCATGTTGGCGATAGAACTTTTGGATATGCAAAGAATTAGTCAAAACCATGTCTACAACATGATTGATAATAAAACGCCAATAATATTGGTGCCAAATGACCATACCTCTAGCATAGGAGTATTTTAAAAAGGGAATGTTTTGAACAACTAATCCTAGAGCTGTTAATTCCTGTTGCCAAAAACAGTATTGGCTACAAAAGCTTAGCTGTCCATAACAGGGGTAGGTAATAGCCGGGCACAAATACCAGTAATCAATCAGGTCTAAACAGGTTTTTTTACCTAAGATTTTAGTTATAACCGGAAGCAAGCCACTCAAACCAAGTAAATGGCGAAAATGAACTAGCTTGGGTTTTTCTACTAGTAAAATTTTTATAAAAGCCATGCATAGGATTGGTTTGAAAAGCAAAGTCTGCAAGAAGAACTGAAAGCGGTTGTGTGGAATTGGCACTAGTAATCTATAGATCAAAACTCCTTTGGACTGTTTCTTTTCCAGGGCAAATTTTCCCAGCTTTGTTTTTTTAAGGGTAAATAAAACCACTTCTTGATTTTTGCTTTGAGCCAGGGTTTTACAAATTTGGATAGTGTGGTTTTCTAAGCCACCCCTACCATCAGGAGGAATTCGATAGGCTACTTGCAAAGTTTTCATAGACTGTTATCACTGCGGATTCGGATCAAATAATTCCAGTTGAAAAGTCCGACAACTAGTACAATAGCTGCAATCAAAACCCGAGCCCAAATAGCTCCCAAGAGCCCAAAATAAAAGATGGCAGCGTACAAAATCAGGATAAAGAAAATTTGCGGAATAACGCTGGTTGCATATAAAAAGTTTTTAGGAAAAAGAGTGACTTTTGCCTGACCAAAAGCCTGTAGTAGGAGAGCCGGCAAACGGAAAATAAGGGCCAGCATGGACAGCTGGGAAATGGTAATTGAGCTTATGTATTTTGGGAAAAATATTTTAAAAAATGGAGGAGCCAGTAACCAATACACTATGACGCTAAAAGCACCAACCACCATGAGCTCTACTATGCGCCTTGGCAAGCTGAGTTTAATTTGACCCAAGGTTTTTTCGGCAAACTTGGGTAGAGCTAAGGCGGTGATGTTACTAAAAACCAGCAGGACTTTTTCCAACGGCAAAATACCCAAAGAGTAGATGGCTAATTGAGCCGGGCCTAAAAAAGTAAAAAGCAAAATCCGATCAATTTGTGAAGAAATAATGCTAACAGCATTTAAAACGCTTAAATGTCGACCATAAACAATCATAGTTTTGGGCCGAGTTTTATCTTTGGCTGGAAATTGCTGGTATGTTTTGTAAAGAAAAAATAGTTTGAGCACTGATTGGGTAATCACATAAATAGCAAAAAAGATAATTGGGTTAGAGCTTATTTGTAGAGTAATAACAAAAAGTAAGCATAAAATAATATTAAAAATTGATTCATATATGGCAGTAGTTTTAAATCGTTTTTTGCCGTGCAAAAAAGCTTCATAGAGTTGGGGTGAAAAGTGAATGGGGAAAAAAAGCGCCATAACCAGCAAACCAAAAACTAGTTCTGGCTGGTTTTGGAAATAATAATAAATTGCCAAAGCTAAAGTAGCTAAACTGCCTAATAAACTCCATTTAACTTTGTCCCAAAAAGCAGGCAGTAAAATGTTGGGTTCTTTTTTGGCTGAAGCTTGGGTCACAGCCGCATTCATACCAGGTAAAGAAGCTAAAACTACAATTCCCAACACCGACATTAAATAGTTGTAGGTACCATACGCTGATTGGCTCAGCTGTCGGGCCATTAACACTGCTACCACTAAAGAGGTTAGGTTGTTGACTACTTGCCGACCAATTTGCCAAAACGAACCAGAGATGACATAGTCTAGGTCGATAGTGATAAATTTGGACAAAAAAGGTTTGAGAGTTGTAGTATAAAATGCTCGTGCAAACATATGGTAAGATTATTGTACTATGGTAGCGTAATTAACGCGAAAGGAGGTAAAGGAGCATAAAAGTAGCACGAGCGCAAGGCCCCGAGTTCATCTAGGGGAGACGAGGAAGAAGGTCCCGAGTTTATCGAGGGAAGTCGGACAACTAGCATAAGCTGGTTAGCATCTGCGGAAACCTTCTGGGTCAGACTTAGCCCACAATGTAATAATTAAATCCAAAAGTAATTTTGTGACAAAGTTATTACTAAAAGTCAGGAATTTACTCCAGTTCCAATTTCTAATTTCTATCTAATTATTTTTAATACATCAAATTGTGATTTGATATTTATTTTAATATTTGAAATTTGCAATTTGAAATTTAAGGTATGTGTGGCATATTTGCAATTTTTAATGATTCAAAAAGTCAAGCTGGCCAAACGGTTTTGACTGGCCTTAAGGCCTTGGAATATCGGGGTTATGACTCTTGGGGTTTAGCAGTTTTACAAAATGGAAAACTAAAGTATGAAAAGCATGTGGGCAAAATTGGTCAAGCCGAAACTAAATATCCTCAAGGTCACATTGCTTTAGGTCATACCCGTTGGGCTACTCATGGTGGGGTAACCATAACGAATGCTCATCCGCATTTTGATTGTAGGGGCCGGATTGCAGTAGTGCACAACGGCATGGTTGAAAATTACAACCAGCTGAAAGCAGGGTTGGAAAAACAAGGTCATAACTTCACATCCCAATCAGATACTGAAGTCATTGCTCATTTGATTGAGGAACAGCTTAAACATAAACCTGATTTTGTTACAGCTACTTTGGAAAGTTTTATCAAGCTGCAAGGTTCCAATGCTATTGTGGTTTTTGATACTCAAAGTAAGCAGCTGATTGGCTGCCGTGATGGCTCGCCCTTGCTACTCGGAATTAATGGTAAAGAGCAGTTTTTGGCTTCTGATCAAAATGCCTTAGCTGGCAAAGCTAAAGAGGTAGTTTACTTGGATGATGGTGAAGCTGTAGTTATATCTGAAAACGAAGTTGTTTACTTTAAAGTGGCTGATAAAAAACCAATCCAAAAGAAAAAGCAGGCAAATCACCTGGGCAACCAAAAAATTGCTAAAGAAGGCTACCGGCATTTTTTTATCAAAGAAGTGAACGAACAGGCTACGATTTTGCCAAAAATTGCCAAATCTGAAGGTAAAACTTATCAGCTCGCAGCCCAGCAAATTAAAAAAGCTGATCAAGTATTGCTAACTGGCTGTGGCACCGCTTATCATTGCGCACTGCTAGGAGAGTATTTACTAGCCAAACAAGGTGCCTTTGGTAGAGCTTATATGGCACATGAGTGTCGGTCTTTTTTAGACTTTACTACTGAAAAAAGCGTGATTATAGCTTTTTCTCAAAGTGGTGAAACTGCTGATGTACTTCTGGCAATTAAAGCCGCCAAAAAGAAGGGTGCTAAAGTAATTGCTTTAGTTAATGCTCAAGGTTCAACTTTGCAACGTCTAGCTGATTTGACTATTCCAGTAGCTGCTGGACCAGAGATAGCTGTAGTTTCAACTAAAGCCTTTACCTCGCAACTAGCTCATATGGTTAGAATTACTCAGTATTTAAACGGAAAATTTCAGCTATCTGACTTTTCTAAAATTAGCTCATTTTTGCAGGCAAAGCAGATGAATCAATTGCAAAGCTTAGCTAAAAAACTAGCAAAAAACCACCATATTTTTGTGATCGGCAAAGATTTAAATTATCCAGCTGCTTTGGAATTTGCTTTAAAAATTAAAGAAACCAGCTACATCCATGCAGAGGCTTTTGCAGCCGGTGAGCTCAAGCATGGAGTTATTAGTCTGATTGAAAAAGGCACCCCGATTTTTGTCTTGGCTAATTTTGATCAGTACTTCAGTGAAATTTGCTCTTCAGCAGCTCAAGTTAAAGCTAGGGGTGGGCAAGTAATTGGCGTTGGCCCTAAAAACTCAGTTGAGTTTGATACTTGGATCCAAACCCCAGACTTAGGCGAGTTGAGTGTTTTTGGCAATATTATGGTGGGGCAATTACTTGGCTATTACTTGGGTTTAGAACGAGGGGCTGATCCGGACAAACCTAGAAATTTGGCAAAAAGTGTGACAGTAAAGTAGAGGTGATAATAAGGGGCCGCGTGTTGCGCGGCTCTTATAAATCTATTCCAACTTAGAAGCTTCAAATTGTCTTTGTGCGTCCTTTTGAGCTTCTGGTGATTGTTTTAATCTTTCAATTTCTTGCGAAATAGCTGTTCTTTCTTTAGGGTCACTCACAAAAAGAAGTTTTGCTAATAAATCTTGTATTTCACTACTTACTGCAGAACCTTCAAAACCAATTGGTTTTTGACCTTCTTGAGAAATAGTATTCATATATATTTATCTTTGTACTATCTGCATAGTTACTTCATCATAACACTCTGGCACCATATCTACCGGAAAGTTGTAGGGGTCAGTTTTTTGACAAGAAATAGTACCATTACCATCTTGAACAATAACCCAAGCTCCATTTTCTTTAGCTCCTAAAAACCAACCACCACCCATTTCCCCAGCAAATTTAACTCCACCAGAAGCATAGTCACCATCAAATTTGCCAATAGTTAGATTCACATCATCATAGACTTTATTATGAAGCTGAGCCATGGCTTGAGTCAGAGCTATTTGGGCAACTTGTTGCTTAGTTTCCATTCGAGCCTCTTCACCAGGCTGCTCATCATCTTGAGCTTGTTCATCTTCAAAAGTAACTTCTTCTGGGGTTGAGCTGGGAGCGGGAGTTGCTTTAGCTGCTGATTCATTTGCATCTGAAGCCGCTTTTGGAGTCATATTGACAATTACATCACATGAAGCCAACATCAAACAACTGATGGCTAGAATCCAAAAATAGCTTATCTTTTTCATAAAAATCTCCTTTTCTAAAAATTACATTTTTACATGTTACTCTTTCATATTATCATATAACTTATTGGCGAATACATAATTATCTTAAAAATAAAGATATGAATGAAGCTCCTACAGTTGATACAGTTAGGTTTGATGAATTTCCTTGGTCTTTAGAAGTCGATGGTAGTATTCATAATCTTGTTTTTACTGTTTTTGATATGGGTTACATAGTAATAGATCATCAAGAGCAAAGTCAGATATCTGAATCACTTAGAACTATGTTTAAAAAAAACCTGATTCGTTTTCTAGAAAAACCTTATTTTGCTGATGATTTTCCATCACAAGCTAAGAGAGAAGTTTTTTTTAAAACATTAAATACATTTCCTACTTTACAAACCTATCTTCAAAAAAATCGCATAAAGACAAACTCTATATCTGTATTATTAGCTGGAATTAATGTAATTGAGGAGACTGAGCCAGGTTTTTTAAATGAAATTTCTGAAAAATATCCAGAGTTATTGGAAAGGATCAATAATTTTAGAGAGGGTTTTAGAGGAAAAAGAGAAGAGAGGACTCAGGAAGAATGGTGTCAAGAAACTACTCAACTAGTAAAAGATATACTTGAACAAGTTTTTGGATGCACTGTTATCCAAAATTCAGCTAATTCAAGCGGGTTTTTAGAAGGCTTAAAAAAGGCCCTAGAACAAGATAAACCATAATTATTTTATAAATTTATAAAAAAGAAAAAGTTTTATGCTTGAGGCAATAGCAAACGCAAATACTGGAAATAGACCAGAGTCATATTTAAGCGATCATGGGGAAATAGAATATTCAGATTTTGCTGATCCTGATAAAGTGGGTTTAGTTATCCATGATAGAGGATATTGTTTTCAGGGTAAAAGTAACTATCCAGGAATTAATATGTTATGTACTTTTCTGAGTTCGTGTTTAATTTCAGATAATCTTGCAGGAAATCATCAAGCGCGTCTAACATGGCGGCATCAACAATCTCCTCAACCCGAAGATGCTCTTGCAAACAATAGAATGACATTAAATTCACTAGGTGGTCTTTTAATGGCGCTAAAACAAATTCATTTTATAAATGATGTAAAAATTCTAGAGCAATTTAAAGATATAAAGCTCAAATACGAATTTCTTAAAGAAATAGTAAGCAAAAGAACTAAGTATGATCGATTTACTACAGCTCAAAAACTCGTTTTAGTAAAGTATTGGAGCCAAGTTATTGTTTCCTTTTTAGAACTTCATGGTATTCAAGCAACTCTAATCCCTGCTCCAGAGAAGCCTAGTTCTCAACAATTTTTACAGTCTGAACAAGAGTTGGAGAAAGTGGCTTAGAAAGTTCTCCCCCGGCTCCAGCTGTCACTTCTGAGGTGGCAATTTGGTCAACTATATCCATACCGTCAGTAACTTTACCAAAAATCACATAATTTTTTGGTAAATCATAATCCTGATGCATGATGAAAAATTGGCTACCATTAGTATTTGGACCAGCATTAGCCATTGCTACAGTTCCACGAGTGTACTCACCTTCAAACGATTCATCATCAAATTGATAGCCTGGTCCGCCAGTCCCATTCCCGCTAGGATCACCGCCTTGGATCATAAAACCTTCAACTACCCGGTGAAAATTTGTACCATCATAAAAACCTTTTTTAGCAAGACTAACAAAATTATTGACGGTAATTGGTGTAGCTTTAGCATTTAAAGCAATTGTAATATCGCCTTTATCAGTTTTTAAAATAGCGGTGTAATTTTTTTCTGCATCAATTTGCATGGCTGGTGCTTGACTCATAGGTATCTCCTTTGGGCTTGGACTGGGAACTTGGTCTGCATCAGTCACTGAAACAGAACAAGCGGTTAATAATAAAGTAGCAGCAAAAGCAATTAGGGTTTGCGGTTTCATAGCTAGATTTGCTTTAATAGTATTTGACAATAATATCCTAATTCATTTTTGAGAACAACTGCCCATGAAATTTCGCCCCAATCCTACTTTGTATGAAATTAATACTCGTGTTTGGCTGAGAGAAATTACCAAAGAAATCGGTAAGTCTATCACGCTCAATCAGATTCCTGATAAGTATTGGCAACGTTTCAAAGACCTAGGTTTTGACTATCTTTGGCTAATGGGAATCTGGAAACCAACCAGATTGGGTGTCAGTGTTTCAGCTTCGCTAACATATTTGCATGAAGATTATTACCAAGCTTTGCCAGATTGGACCCAAGAAGATGTAATTGGCTCACCATATGCCATCCGGGATTATGACATCAACCCAAATTTAGGTGACTGGAATGAACTTGATCAAGTCCGGGAAAAACTACACAAGCTAGGTATTGGAGTAGTTTTGGATTTTGTACCCAATCATACGGCTTTAGACCATAAATGGGTCAAGGATCATCCGCAGTACTACATTCAAACTACAGCTGAAATAGCTGCTCAAATGAAGGATGATTATTTCCCCGTTAATCTTGGTGACGAAGAGTTTTATATTGCTCATGGCCGTGATCCCTATTTTCCACCTTGGACCGATACTGCTCAACTTAATTACTTTAACCCCGAAACTAGAGAAGCACTACTTTTTACGTTAAGCGAAATTGCCAGCCATTGTGATGGCTTACGCTGCGATATGGCTATGTTGGCTCTTAATGATATTTTTGCCTCTACTTGGAAAGCTCAATTAGAACAAGGTGGCTGGACATATCCTGACTGCGAGTTTTGGGACACAGTCATTAGCGATGTTAAAAAAGATTTTCCTGATTTTGTTTTTATTGCTGAAGTCTATTGGGAGAGAGAGCAACAGCTTCAGGGATTAGGTTTTGATTTTACCTATGATAAAAAGCTTTACGATATGCTTAAAACCGATCATGCCTCAGAAATCAGTATGTATCTGCAAACCGAAAGAATGAGCTCTAAATGGACTAGGTTTGTCGAAAACCATGACGAGCCTAGAGTTGTAGCTGAGTTTGGTTATATCAAATCACCTGCTGCTGCCACACTAACAGCTACGCTACCTGGTATGCGTTTATTGCATCAAGGTCAGTTAGAGGGCCGCAGCCATAAAATACCAGTACAACTGGCTCGAGCTTACGAAGAACCAGTACACAAAGGTTTATTAGCATATTATGAAAAAATATTAGGACTTTTAAATCAAGATGTGTTACACAGTGGTAACTGGCAAAAGCTCACTGCTCAAAGTGTGGGTAAGTTAAATCATCTAGATATTATTGCCTATCAATGGGAAAAAGATGGGCAGCGGGTTATTTTTGTGATCAACTATTCTTCCCATGATAGCCAAGCCAATATTAGATTGCCGGATATAAATAACCAACAAGAGAAAACAAAGTTTTTGGAAAAACTGTCTGAAAAAGAGTTTGTATATAAAACCCAAGATATTATTACCCATGGTTTGTATATAGACTTAAAACCCTGGCAGGCGCAGATTTTTGAAATTAGCTAATAAAGATGATAAAGTTATCTTTGTATTTAACTTATGGATGAATATTAAAAAATAATTTTATTAAAAAGAATATTTATGAATTTAAAAGATAAATTTTTACAATTAAAAACACATTTTGGGATTTTCAATAAATATAAATATTTATTTGTTTTTTTAACATTTTTTTTAATTGCGTTAATATTATATTTTTTATTTTTTAATAAGAAAACCGAAAAACAAGCTGAGGTTTTTTACCAAAATTTGGAAGGAGAAACGATTATTGCTAGTGGATTTAATAATGATTTGAATGGCTGGGCAATTAATTCCAATGATGAACAACAAGTTTCATTTGATAGTCATATCAAAAACGAAGGTGATTTTTCTTTAAAACTCACTTCTGATGGAAGTGCTGCTCAGGTAATTAAAACCTTTGAATTACCACAGCAAGGTATTTTTTCCATAAAGTTTTATGACCCGGGAACCAATGATGTTGGCGGTTTTTTAATGGCTAGAGATGAAAACAAATATGTGATGCTGGGAGTTCATCCAACACTTGCACCAAATTACTATTATTACAGAACTATAGATAATAGTAGCACTAAAGGAATTTTTACTGGAGTAAAAAGAAGTACAGGCTGGCATAGTTTTGAAATTATCACAACGGATAGAGGCACTTATGCACGTATTGATGAAGTTAATTTGAGTATGGCTACAGCATTAGAAGGCAATCAAGCAATTAAACCTGATATGACTAAAGTTTCTAGTTTGGTTTTAGCAATAAACTGGGCAAAAAAAGATAAAGCAATTTATTTTGATGATTTTAAACAAACTCAAATTACTGCCTTTGATCAAGATATGCGTGGCCAAGCTTTATCTTATATTGACAAATATATTGAAGATTATGCTAATAGCAGTAGAAAGTTCACAACTAATTTTATAGATAAAGACAACGAAAAGATTGTTGGTGGCCAAAAAGATTTGAGTATAAAAAATGAGTTTAAAACACCGTTGCGAATCTTGTCTGATTCAGCTTTAGTTTTTGCTGTCAAATATCGTGAAAATGAAGATCCTATAAATTTAAATAGGGCAATTAATAGTTTATCTGAAGCCACTAAAACTTTTAAAACATTTGATTATCAAGCAAATTGTACTGACATTAACGTAGCCAATTGCAACACACTCCATCTTCAAGCTTATTCTTATGGCCTTGCGGCTTGGCTGTTGTGGCCAAAATTACCTGAAGAACTAAGACAAGATATTAAATCTTCACTACAACGTAATGCAGAATTTATTCTAGATAATGTTCCCCCGTTAAGTAATAATAAAGATACATTTGTTAATGATTCTAAAGGTGAAGAAAATGCTGGAAGAGCTGCAATTTTAGCTTTAGAAGGATTAATGTTTGACAATAGTAACTGGCAAGAAAAAGCTAAGGCTTACGCTTTTCATTCACTAACTAGAAAAGGTGATAATAATTCTTATGAATCGATTAGTACAAATAATGTTTATTCAAATTATTTATTAGATAACCATAATTATCATCCTCATCCTCAATATACCTGTGTAACAATTGATATGTTGGGTCAAGGAGCTCAACTTTATTATAAAATGAATAAGGATATTCCTTCTGAATTTAAACATAATGTTGAACCTGTTTATCGAGCACTTAAGCCCTATATTGATCCCATTCGCTATATTTTTATAGGAACCAATATGCCTAGTAGCTTTGGAGGTAGAGATGATTGGAATATTGATGGGACAGAATGTATTAATCAATATTCTTATTTAAATTTTCTTGATTCTGAAAAATATCATAACGATTACATTGATATTATGATGTTTCATCACTTGGTCAAGCCAGACTATCTCGCTTTTCCTCAAGATTCAATTCCTTTTTGGTCAGCACAAAATCGCTATATGACTGATAATGAGATTTGGCTGTTTAATGCAATTCGGGCTAAAAAGTTTGCCATAGAATATCTTTGGTACAGCAACGATATGGTTTTATCTTCTGTATCTGGCGAAGAAGCTCCTATTTCCACACCAACTCCGATGCCCACACCAACTCCGACTCCTATTTCTACATCAACACCAATGCCAACACCTACTACATCTCCGGTTACAACTAATCTTCTTCCAGCTATTCAGTGTGTTTATAATTTCGGAAGTAGTTCAGTAGAAGTCCCATTTGTAGCTGTAAATGACTATGTTTATCAAACTAATAATACCAATCAAATAAAAGCAGGAGGAAAAGCTGAAATTATGGTATTTGCTCCTGAAGATGGATATTACCAAATTCTTGCCTTAGTTAAAGCTTCTAGTGAATCATCAAATTCTTTTTACATCAATATAGATCATGAGCCTGAGAGTGACTATATGTTGTGGGATATACCAGTAACAGGTAATACATTTGCAAATAGATATGTTTCATGGCGAGGCGATGGTGACTGGCAAAATAGTGAATTTAATCCGAAAATATTTGGTTTGGCTAAAGGGTGTCATTCATTAACTATTCGTGGTAGAGAAGCTAATACGTTGCTTGATAAAATATGGCTGGAAAAAGTGAATTAAGGAAAGTTAGTAAATACCAAAATTATAATTTGATATAAAGTCAGCAATATTGATCAGCCCGGACTTTACATAGACCTAAAACCCTGACAGGTGCAAATTTTTGAAATGAAGTAATTCTAAATTAATCACCAGGAGGTGTTACAGGTTCTTGATTTAGTTTTTCTGTTGCCAGTTTTATTTGTTCTTCTATAAGGGTGACAGGATTTCCTTTAATTTTACAAACAGCTCCGATGCTATTTAAAAAATTTTGTTCTTCAGGCGTTTGGTCCATTGTTCCTGACACAAGACAAACATGATTAAAACCCACATCTTCTCCAAACAAGGCTCGTGCTTTCTTTAGTGTCTCAATACCACTGATTCCTTTTAACCGTAGATCAGTTATTATTAAATCAGGTTTAATAGAATTATTAGTCAATTTTTCTAATGCTTCTTCTCCACTTTCCGCTACTATAATTACTGCTTCTTCATTAAGTCTTCTTTTAAGAATTGCTTCCATTAGTTCTCTTATATTTAAAAGATCTTCAACAATTAATGCACTTCCAATACTTTTTTTTATGGTTGTTTCTTTTGATTTTCCATCTTCTGGTCCACTCATAATGATTAAATAATTTTTTAACTTAATAGTAATTTTGCTACAATATGATGTATGTGTAAATAATTAATCTAATTATATGACAAATAAATCCTTTAAATTTAAATAAGTATTTTATGTCAATTCTATAAGATACTTCTCTAAGTTAGTAAAAAGCATTGCATAATGTTCTTCAGAACTTCCGATAGATAAATGATAAAGTAATTGCCAAAGACAGTGAATTACAAGCCTTTTAGAAAAAAAACTACGCTCAGAATCTTTTAATATCTGCTCAAAATCTATTAGTCCCGGATATCTCTCTTTTAGTTTATTAAAGCGGGGATGAGTTTTTAAAAGATTAAATGAAGCAACAACATCAAAATCTGTATTTTCTGATGCATCATTCCAAAAACTGTCAGGGTCAGCTTTTTGAGCTTCTCTTGCCTCAAGGTATAAATAGTATTTTAATTTTCCCAACGCAACTCTTAAGTTTGGAGAGTCTTTTATTAATTGCAAAACTATTACTAGATCGTTTCTCGATATAGTTAAATAACCACTAAAGGGATTTGTAGTCTCATTTGGTTCTTTTAACACCGCTAGCACTATATCATGCCCTATTTGATTAGCGTCTATATCTTGATCTGAAATAACTAAGCCATATTTATTTAAATCCAAAATGCTTGAAGGGAACTCTTCTAAGCTTAAAATAGTTGTTTTGAAACCAATTTCTTGCAGACTCAGTCCTAATTCAGAGTCTGCGCTTTGAATTAATAATATTTCTTCATATTGAAAATCTTTTTCTTTACCAGCCTCGCTTTGGTTAAATTGAGTTTCCATATTTTAAGTTTGAAAATAATATACTAATTTTTACCAATAAAATTATAAGATGTCTATACTTTTTGTTATTCAGAGAGTTTTGAAAGTCTTGCTATAATTTATAGATAATAAAGATTTAATTATATGCCCTCAAAAAAACCTAACAACTCTATTCACACTGTTCCTAAAAAATACAAATCAAATATTTTCTTTCCAATTTTCTTGGTTTTTTTACTAATAGGATCACTCTTATTTCTGACAATTAAATATACCAAGGGGGTTGAGGCTGATTTTAACCCCGACTCATTTACCTCTATTTTTAATAAAAAAATTAATGAAGTAGTTGAGGCTTTTGAACAGGCTTTTGCTCCACAGCCAGAAGATGATAAAGCCTCAGCTTTTAAAGCTATTCCGATTCCGCCAACTGGAACTCCAACAGCTACTACAACTCCTAAACCAACAGCAGTTCCAACTATTGCTCCAAAAACTACTAATCAATACCAGTACAACTATCAGGTTCAAGCTACACCGACACCAACTCAAGTTTCTCAAAATAACTCTTCTGATTTTGACTTTGAAAAATACAAAGCCGAGCAAGATAAAGCCTGGGAAGAAAAAGTAGCTGCCCAACACAAAGCCTACGAAGATAGGGTAGCTGAAATGAATGCTAGCCATGATGCGGCCGTCCAAAAAATGCAAGAAGATTTAGAGGTTTGGAAAAAAGAACACGGTTTTGAGTAATACTGACTACTGTATAGTCAAAATAATTATTTCAGAATCTGGTAATGAACCTTCCCAAACTACTTGAGGAGAAAATATATAAGTTCCCATTCCTTGATCTTGACCAGCAGATAAAATTGTTAAAGGTTCATCGCTTGTTTTTATTGGCAATTGATTTAAGCTGCTGGAAGGCATTGTCCCTTCTTCATCTTGTCCAGCAATAATGGTTATAGGCTCTGTATTAGAAATTGTTGGGCAACTTTCTGGTAAGCCAGAACATTGCATTGACAAAGACCATCCTGCTCCGGTTCCTCTAGCATCAGAAACTTTGATATTAAATTCACCTTCTGAAAACGATGGACTTATTTCTAAAAATCCAGGCACTATATCTATAATAGCTGTATTATTATCAGTTGCTGGATTTTGAGCAGAAGCTTCAGAAGCTGGTTGTGCAATACTTAGTAAAATAATAAGTATTGGTTCAGCTATTTTGCTAAGCACTTCTCTTTTTCTGCTTCCTAAAAATGACGTCATTCTTTCCATATGGTCGTGTATTTTATCATCTTGAGATATCAATTAATAATTTATATTATTAAAGCTTGAAAAGCATATGTTGTAAAAAAATAAAAAGTATTATAATAAAACAAAATTTACACAAGTGAAAAAAGCTTTAATACAATACTATTTTCTCTTTTCTCTTTTTACCTTTTTATTTTTTAGTTTATTTGTTTTCCCTAAAAAAACTTACGCCTATCCTCAGAGCGAAAAAGTGTGTTATGCCCAATGCGCTACCTACAAATTTGTCTGGCAAGGTTCTTACTGTTGGGATTTGTTTCAGCAAAATTGTTCTGTCGGTAAATTTGGCAGCATCAGAAAAGCCATTTCTTTAATGAAGGATGTGTATGATGCGGCTAAAAAAGGTGATATTAGCAGCTTTTCGGTAGATACGGTTTTTAATGCTTGGTTTGTCTGCAAGCCTTTGATCGAGAACTGTATCGTGCCTCAGCTGCAAGATTGTCACAATGTCTGCGCTCAAGATGAATTGTATTATGCTCCGGATATTTCCGTCGGCAGTCCGTATGGTAATTTTGTCTATCATGGTGTGGTTTACAATGATCGCGATCACACTCTGACTTTTAAAGTAGTTAACAATGGCAAAGCTTATGCTGCCGATATTGAGGCCGAGGCTAGTTGGGGGCATACCCGTAATCGCGATGGTCAAGTTTCTGGTGGCGGGCAGCTTTTTAAAGAAACTATTCCT
Organism: Candidatus Beckwithbacteria bacterium; assembly: GCA_012797845.1. Classification (NCBI taxonomy): domain Bacteria; phylum Candidatus Beckwithiibacteriota; species Candidatus Beckwithbacteria bacterium. The sequence continues at coordinate 43,018 of JAAZOH010000002.1, read as the reverse complement.
GAACTGATTTATTTTGGAGCACGCAATGGTCCGCCTAAAACTGCCGGCGATATTGTGGGTGATTTTTTGATTGAAGAAAGTAATTTTTCCAAATATTTACAATTCTTAAAATCAGATGCTGATAACTACAATGTGCCATTTCTCTGGCTCAAAACCATTCCCTTTACACCACCCGAAGGCGAGCTAACTAAAGTCATTTTTAACGTTGATCCTTCGCAAATGATTCCTGAATATTATGAAACTAATAATACCTTTATCCTAACCATTGATAAGTTGCCAACCCCACCGTCATTCCAAATTGATAATTTTACCCAAAGATTGGAGCAAAACACACTCAATAATTTTTTGATTGATTTTAATATCAAAAATACTGGTGAAGAAAATGGGGCAGTGACAGTTAAAATTTTTGAAAATAAATATAATGGTAATTTTGACCAAACAGCTATTTGGCAAAGCACCCAAACGGTTCAGGGTTTAAACCAGTTTAATTTTAATACTTTTATTGCTCCTGATGTTTCTACTGATAATGCGTACTGCGGCAAAACTAAAAACTATGAGCTGGTCGCTTTTGATAACGGTCAGAAAGTTAGCTCTCATGAATTTTCCTTGCCACTGTATTCTGGCTCGGTCAGAGGCAATGTCAAAGATTTGTTTGGCAAAGCGGTGGCTGGAGCCACGGTTACCGCTAGCACTGGTCAAAGTACCACCACTAGTAAAAATACCGGCTCATTTTATTTACAAGGCATTAATCAGCTCGGCAAAGTTACCATCACTGTGACCCATCCGGACTTTAGCCAAACGGAAACGAAAGAGCTGGAATTTAAAATGGGCGATGGTCTTAACCCTTGTGATGAAGGCAATCTGACTTTAAATCAGGTTGATTTTACCCTCAAAGATCAAGATGTCTTGTTTACTATCACTATTAAAGACCGTAGTGGTAATCTGGTAAATGCCCATGTCATGGCTAGTAATCAGGATTGGCGTTTTGATTCCGATGTGCCTGGGACTGGACCTTTGCCAGGCATGCAGCCCGGTGAGTACTTTTTTACTATCACTGCTCCTGGCTATAAAACTATTGGCCAAACGGTTAATGCTGTGCCAAACAATCAAAATTTGGAGTTTGTAATTGAACCACTTAATGGCCGGCTAACTGACGGAGGGATAAATATTTTTAGTGAACCTCAACTGCTCTGGCAACTTGACCGCGGTGAGGAAATTTTTAGCCAAATGGCTGCTACCAAAGATGGCAAAATGGTTATCCTTTACACGACTAAAAATCAAAATCTTTCCGGCAGTGTTTATTTTTTGGATAGTTTAACTGGCAATCAGATCAGAGTAGTGCGCAATACTATCGCTACTGGTGGTCAATCCCATGCCTGTTTGGATACTTCTTATGACGGCAATACAACCGCTCTGTTTAGTCATATTGGCACTTTTGGAACCACTAAAAATAGTCGTAATTTTTTAAAACTATTTGATAGCTCAGGCCATGAATTTGTTTCTCAGGAAATCAATGATGTTGGCAGCGCCGGTGAGTGTGATGTTTCTCCTGATGGTTTTTATATCTATCCTTTCAGGCTAATGAATAAAGGTATGTACACCTACACCAGATTTGATATTGAAGGCATCAAAAATAGCAAGGCACCTATGTCTTATCCAGGTCTACTTCACTTTACTACCAGTAATAATGTGATAGTTGATTGTCCAAAGGGCGGCGGTGAGTGTCTGCAAACTTTTAATGATACGGTCATTACTAATCTTGGTAACGTTAATGGCAATGTCAGAGTTATTGATAGCAGCCAGGATACCAGTAGTATTGCCATAATAACTAGTGACAAGGCCTATTTGTTTAGAAATGCTAACAAAACCTGGGAAAAAGATGTAGTGACGAAAGGTCACCCTTTAGATATTTCGGTTTCACCTGGAGGAAAATATGCCATTTATTCCACTTATGTAAAAGACCAAAATCACCGCACAATCCGAATTTTTACTGACAATAATCTAGACAAAACTCCGGCAACTTTACCAAGCAATCGCGAAGAAGATGCGCTTTTTGTCCATGCCAATGATAAAGGCTTATTCTTTGCCACCCAGGAGGAGAAAACTATCAAATACTATCAAGTTGGCGATTACTCAACTGATTACAATCCGGCTACACCCGAGCCAACTCCGACAGGCAATCGTACAAGCAACAATATTTCTTATTATGAAAATGGCACTTGGCACAATATGGGTGAAGTGACATACTACCAGCTTTTACCCGGCCGGATTTATATGGCCAACACTACGCTAACTTTAAACGTCGAAGAGCCTTGGGGTCGTATGACCTTTTTGGAAGGGACTGTTTTTGGAACTGACAACTATTTGCACCCAGTGCTTTTAAAAGGCCAGATTACGGCTGACTTTAGTTCTCCTGCCAAAATTTATGCCATCAAGTTTGACCGTTTTGATATGGATTTGTTTGCTAGTAAATTGGCCGCTTTTACCGCTGGGACTTTAGATTCTAATGAATATTTTTTAGTCAAAAATGTGCATACCAAATTTATTGTCAGTAATTATGAAAATGCATTTAACGTCAAAGTTGCTGACGGTGAGGTAGAAGTTTCTGGTAAAGACGTTGCTCAAAAAATTGAGGCTGGTAAACAAATCAGTATTGATCAAGATAATAAAGTCACTGAATCAGTTTACTTAGGTTGGAAACTCTATGCCATCATTGCTGGAGTTTTAGTTTTAATCTCAGGCATTTTATTATTTATCTATCGCAAAACTAAGGTTGGCAAAACGATTATTGGGATTTTAAATAAAACTGCCAAACTAATTTTAAAGTATGGCAAAATTTTAATCATTTCATTTTGGAAATATTTTAAAAAGACTTTAGCTTTACTTTATAAAATAGTTAAAATTAACTTGCAAAAAAATACTAAAAAAAGAATTAAAATATGTCAGTTTTAGAAAATTTTTTCGATTATTTTCTTTCAAAAAGTGAACATCTTAGAGAAGAGACATATAAAAATTATCATGAAACAGTAAGAAGAATTGTTCTAGATGAGAAAAACCCAAAAGCAAATGTAATGTTAGCTATACAGTTAGCAGCAATTTATGAACTAAGATTCTATAAAAAATACTACGATGTAACATTAAGAATCATGGAAATGCAAAACGATGCTTGGAAGAGTAGTGAATGGATAAGCTACTATAAAAAAGAGTTTGAAGAAACAAAATCTTTTATTTTAAAGAAGCAAAATGTATGTAATCAAAAATTAGAATTTTTTTTAAGCATCTTAAAATATTCAACATTCGCTTTTCTTATTTATTTTATAATTTTGGTTATTAATAAATTAGCTTTAATGGGTGTTAACTATTTGTTTAAGTAATTATTTATTAAATGATCAATAAATATTTATTCAAAAAATGTTTTATGAATCTAAAAACAGTCGTCTTTATACCACTTATTTTATTTTCAATAATACTCAGCGCCTGTACTATTCCTCGCGATCAGAAAGAGCAAACTGATGTATCTGAAAATACGAAGCAGGTTTCCAGCCCCACTCCCAGTCCAACTGCCACACCACAGCCAGAAACCCAAACAAAACTAGATACTCAAGTTGATTTATGTACCCAAATCAGTGCTGATTTTGTGAGCCAAGCTACAGGGATTGCTATTGCCAAAGCTAAAAACATCAATGACACGCAGATTAATGCTTGCGATTATTATTTGACCGATGAGAAAAATTCACCCTATATTGCTATTATTGTCAATAAAAATTTGTCGGTTACCAAACAAAAAGAGATTGCTGCCAAAAAATTTGTTTTAAAAACTGATCCCAATATTAGCGGCGATCATTATGCGGTCTGGGCTGATAACGAAAGCAGAATTGTAAATATCAATCTGATTTTGGATGATAATAATTTTATTAGGATTGATAAAAATGTTGAGCGGGCTATTGATAATGAAGGTTTATTAAAATTAGCTAGTGCTGTTGCTAAAAAAATATAAACTGTGTCACCCTGAGCAAATTTGCCGACTGGCAATAACCGAAGGATCTTGTCAAAAAAGATTCTTCACCCACTAAAGTGGGTTCAGAATGACATTAGAAATTATAAAGGAGGAAATATGGATCCAGCCAAAGCCGTGGTTTTTGGACCAATTGTTATTTTTTTTGGAGTTTTTCTGCTTCTAATTATTGGTTTTCTTGCCTTTGTGGTTAAACTGCTTTTAAAAGCCAAAGCCAGTGCTTGGGTAGGCGAAGTAGTCGAGAAAAAACATAAAGTTATTGATGATTTTGATGAAGGTGAACAACATCGTTTTATTGTAGTTTTTAAAACTACTGAAGGTAAAACCTTGAATGTCGAAGTTAGTCATGATATTTGGGAGGATTATAAAGTAGGGGATAAAGCTGAGAAAAAAGCCGGAACGCTTTGGCCAGAAAAACTTAGTGAATAAATATGAAAAAAATTGTAATTGTTATTTTAGTTATTGCTGTTCTCATCATTACTATAGCTTTTTTGCGATTTGCACTTGGCGGAAATGAAGACACTTGGCTTTGCCAAAATGGTCAATGGGTGAAGCATGGCAATCCAAGCTCATTAATGCCTAGTCAGCCTTGTGAACCATAGCCACTCATAAGTTTCACCGAAATTTCATTTTATAAGACTATACTGTAAGTATGGTCAAGCTTCATTTGGTCAATATTAAATGTCAGGGTTGTGCTAGTAGCATTAGTAATACTTTAGAAAAGCTTGGTATGACAGATATTAGCGTTGACCCTGAAAAGCAAGTAGTTCAATTTACTGGTGATGCTCAAACAGCTAAGGTCAAGCTTTTGCAAATGGGTTATCCCGAAGCAAGTAGTCCTGAAGCTAAGAAACTGGGACCCAAAGCTAAATCCTATATTTCTTGCATGATTGGTCGGACTATGTAATTAGTTTTGTTTTTCTTTTTTAATTAGTTCAATTTTATATACTTTCTTCTTTTTATTTATTATTTATAATAAAACGATGATAAAAAAATCTCAGATCAAAGAACTGGTTCGTAGTTCTTATTCTCAGCTAGCTCAGGGTTCAGGTTGTGGTTGTAAATGCAGTTGTAGTCCGGTCAGCAATTTTGCCCTACAGCGTCAAACATTGAAAAATGCCTACAGCCAAACAGAAATGGATTCTACTCCTACCGGAGCAAATTTGGGATTAGGTTGTGGTAATCCTACTGCTATTATTTCCTTGAAAAAAGGCCAAACAGTAGTTGATTTAGGTTGTGGCGCTGGTTTTGATGTATTTTTGGCTGCTAATAAAGTGAGTAAAACTGGAAAAGTTATTGGCGTAGATTTTTCTCAGTCAATGCTTAGTAAGGCTAAGACCAATGCTCAAAAGGGTGGATATACAAACACGCAGTTTTTAAAAGGGGATATTGAAGATTTACCAATCAAAGACCAGGCGGTTGATGTAGTTATCAGTAATTGTGTGATTAATTTAGCTCCAGATAAAAATAAGGTTTTTAGTGAGACCTATCGGATTTTGAAAAAAGGTGGCAGATTGATGGTGTCAGATGTAGTTTTGCTAAAGCCACTGCCTCAAGCTTTAAAAAATGATAAGGAGTTACTGACGGGATGTATTGCTGGAGCAGTGCTCAAGGAAAAATATCTAGAACTGATTAAAAAGGCTGGTTTTACAAAGATTACAGTCCACAGTCAAACCTCTTCAGCAATCACCGAATACGCAGTCAGTATTTCTGTTTCTGCCCAAAAATAGCTAGTTACGGTCCGGTAGAGATGCTATCAATTTTCCATTGGCCATCTTCTTTAATTAAGCCAATCCAACGGATATTGGGATTATCACCCCAGCCATAATTTGGGATTGGAGCCGAAGGATCATCTTTAACATACGCTTCAAGGCTAACTTTATATACTTTCTGGTTATCGGTCCAGTTGGTTTCATCCCAGGCTTCCATATCCAAAATATTGATACTAGTTATGGCATTAAATTGGACTCCCCAAGCTTGCTTAGTACTATCATCTGGTACGGCAGTTTTGGACATCAAAGCAATGGCTTCGGGAATTTGTTTTTGATCAATCAATGAGAAAAATAAGGTAATTAGTTCTTCTTCCGGAGCTAATGTGCCGTGGCTTTGCAAATTTTCTTCTTGCCTAGGCGGCACAATTGTCGACACATCCTGTTGTTTTTGATTTTGCGCCTGATTAGCATTGTCTGTATTGTCTGGACTACAAGAACTAAACAGTACAGCAATAATGAAAATACCGGCGATATAAAAATATGGTTTCATATTATTCCTCACTAACTATGTTTATATTGGCTGGCACTTTAAATTCGGCAGTCGAAAAAGTTTTAGTGGCACAAGATTGTCGATTGGCCTCGATTACTGCAATCACATCTTCTGAACTCCTGATTGATTTACCATTCATGGTAATGTCATTATCTTTATTTAAATTACTCAGATTAGTCAAACTGCCAACTTGTTTATTTTCATCCCAGGTCCACATATTTTGACCTTTGGCTAGCATTTTGTAAGCTTGATCTTCTGGTTCCATTCCCATAGTTTTAACAGAAGTACCTTGAATAAAAGCTTTGATTTTAGTACCAGACTCATCTGCGTAAACACATTCCAGTCCATACCCTTGATCAAGGGCTTGTTTAAGTGTCTTAAAGTTGTATTGAAACTGCGACTCGGAAATGCCTTTAGCCCGCTGCTCATCTTTTTTTTCATTACAACTAGCTAAAACTAGTAAAAATAAGAATAGTAAAATAATTTTTTTCATACATTTTAATCAGAACAGACAACTTGGGCCCAGCCTTTATACACATAAGCCTTGCAACCCAAAACTATCAGCCAATCTGAGCATTGGCCATCAGTTTTAAAAAGCCGGCCTTTCATTCCTTCTCGCAATTCTTCATTAGTCAAATCGGCTAAGCAGACTCCTTCACAGTTATCACTGCTAGTGCAACTTTTACCACCATCTTGGGTTGGTAAATTACAGGAAGCTACAGGCCTGATCCCCATTTTTTTCCAGGTGCCATTTTGGGCCAGACAACTTTGTTCATCTTTGGGGATTGCGATTTTAGTGGTAGTCACATCTTTGTGAATTTGAGTTTCAAGATCAGGCAGATATGGGTGATAAAAATTCCGATCAATCTGCCAAGCCATAATTAAAAGCATCAAAATTAGCAGTAAAACTAGGAAAATAATTTTGATAATTTTAAATATCTTTTTTAGCATTTTAGAAAAGAGTGTATTATTTTTTATAAATCAACCGATTTTCAACCTGACTATCAATATTCTGATGGTTTCGCAAGTATTCTTCAAGTACTGCTTGGGCCGAGCTCGCTACTACTTTGTGATCCGGTAAGGTTTGGATATATTTTTTATCAATGCCTAAGTAGGTACTAGCATTATTGTAGTGATAGCCCTGCATGGCAATTTTGTATAGTTTAGTGTCTAAAACAGTTTGATCAGCAATTTTCAGGCCAATAAGCTGCTGCTTGGCATCACTATAAATAGCTTCAACTCCAACATTGACTTGGTAACATTCACCCTCACCATCACGGTTAGTGGGTCGCATAATGTGAGCAAAAACTTTTTTCAGCTCCTCTCCACTTACACTAAAACGGTGCAAGCTGTCATCATAAGGAAAGCAGGCTCTTAGATCACCAAGGCTGACCATTGGTCCAAGCTCAGCCACTCTGATTGAACCAGAACCCACAAACATGACATCGCATTCCGCATTTTGGGCAAAAATATCAGCTATTAAATTACCAAGTGAAGTTTCAATTTCTCGCTTCGGATGAGTCAGTTTTCGGGCCAATTTACAAACCAAAGCGCTATATTTTTGATCGACTTTCTTTTTGTAATCATTAATATAATCAAGCAGGTTTTGGTCTGGTTTAGCCAGTTTATTATTAATCGGAATCAGCTGCCATGTATACTTGATAATACTATTAGTCTCATCATCTACTTCAATATCAAAGCGGCCAATCTGATTGGTTCCAACTCCAGCTTGAGCTATCAAAATTTTATTGACTTTTTTAGGATGATCTAAAACTGTATGTGAGTGGCCCCCGATAATCATATCCACTCCCCATTCACGTTTGAGCATTTTAGCTAAAGCTATATCTGAGTCAAAACCAATATGAGTTAATAGAATAGTCAGATCAATATCATCTTTTTTATAGGCATCACAAATTTTCCCAACTTCACTACTAGCTTCTTCCAAGGTTACAAAACTACCAACCAGCTTGTCCATAGCTAAAGCATCCATGATTTTTTCCGTGATAATACCAGTAAAGAGAATGTCGAAACCAGCTTTATTGATAATTTTATATGGTTGCATCAGCCGCCGCATATATTTTTTAATATAAAGGTTGGCGTTTACAATTGGGAAGTTAGCCATTTTTTCCAAAAAAAGCAAGTGGGGTAGGCCATAGTCAAACTCATGATTACCCAGCGCTACTACATCAGGAGCTAGATAGTTCATAATCTCCATGGTGGAAATACCTTTATACTCAGCATCAATCAAAGAACCTTGAACCATGTCTCCAGAAATGACGTAGAGGACGTTTTCTTCTTCGCTTCGGACTTTATTAATATAGCCAGATAACAAAGCTAAGCCACCAATGAGTTCGCCTTTTTGGCCTGAAACTTCTGCTAGAAAATCACCATGCATGTCATTACTATGGAGAATGGTAAATTTTTTAGTTTTCATAATAGAAAAATAGATAGTATGTACCAGTATAGTAACATTATTTCAATAATTTTATGTTACCATAATTGTAATTATATATGAGTAAAATATTTAACTATTTTTATAATCTACTCCCATATGTGATCCTACTAGCAGTAATTGCTTTTTTAGCCAAACCAATTTTTCATGCTGGCTTATTTATTACCCATGATGATGTTCAGGTAGTTAGGATAGATTTGATGACCCAGGCTTTGCAAGCTAGCCAATTTCCAGTGCGCTATATTGATCAACTAGCCAATGGTGGTGGTTATTTATTGTTTAACTTTAATTCTCAACTTATTTATTACACCGGAGCTGGCCTACATCTACTGGGGTTAACTTTATTTCAGGTAGTTAAGCTATTGTTTTTATTTGCCTATCTCATTGGGGCTGTTGGTATGTTTCTTTTAGTTTTTAAAATTACTGATAAAAACCAATGGTTAGCTGTTTTAGGAAGCATATTATTTATCACTTCAACCTATCTAAACTATGATTTATTTCATCGGGGAGCTTTAGCTGAGCTAAGTAGTTTTATCTTACTGCCTTGGTTTTTTTGGGCCTTATTTAATTTAAAAGCAAAACAAAGCAAAATCTATTTTTTGATGGTAAGTTGTTTTTGGGCAGCCATCATTTTAGCTCATACTATTATCGGTCTAGCTTGTTCTTTCTGTCTTGGAATTTTTCTGCTTTTAAACTTAAAAAATAAAAACTTTATTATCACTTGTGTTTTGGCTGGTTTTTTTGGGATTGGTCTGGCAGCCTATTTTTTCTTGCCAGCCATCTATGAGCAACAATTTACTATTTATAGCCAAACCGAATTTGGCCACACTGCCTATAAAGCTGCTTTTTTAGAACCACTACAACTAGCTGGTTTAACGCCAAGTGGGTGGGGGATTTTACCTCCACTTCTGGGCATAAACTTATTTATCGGCGGATTTATAGCTTGTCTGGTTTTAGGTTATAAGCTTATGCACAACAAATACCAAGGTGATAAACAGCTAGTTATTTTTGCTATTACTACTTTTCTTACTTCTTTATTTTTTATTTCAGCTCAAAGCCAGTTTCTTTGGGATTTGATTCCTTACCTTCGTTTTATGCAGTTTCCTTACCGGTTTTTGACGGTGACCACGGTTTTTGCAATTATTTTGATCATTTTGCTGGCCAAGAATTTCAAATCTACTGTTTTAAAATATGGTTTACCGTTAGTGCTTATTGTTTCTGTTTTTTTACTTCATCAGGATTATTTCAAGCCAGTTGGTTATAACTATGCTTCGGTTTACCGCGCTGAAGGCCTCTGTCCAACCACCACTTGGCAAAATGAATATTTACCAATCTGGACTAAACAGTGTTTACCCAAGGTTAAGAAATTGGCTTTAATTGATTATGGCAAACAGGATATGCAGATTACTAATCTGCAAAGCTCTCCTGATCAACGCCTTATTTCTTTTACTAAAAAAGGTAATGCCGGAACTATAACTATAGCCAAATATTATTTTCCAGGTTGGAATGTATATATTGATGAGACTAAAACACTCATTAAAGCTAGTGGAAAATACGGATTAATTACCTTTTCAGTAGATAAGGGGACACAACACATTCAGGTCAAATTTGAAAATAGTTTTGTAAGAGATTTGGGTAATATTATCAGCCTTTGTTCGCTGGTCATAGTTGGTTGGATGCTATGTTCAAAAAGGTTTTTTCATTTCAAGTTTTTCTAAATTTTCCTGAGCTTGGGTAAAGTTAGGATCACAGTTTAAAGCTTGCTCAAATAATACTTTAGCTTTAAAGTAGTCACCTTGACTAGCTACAATTGAGCCGTAGTTATTGAATGTTTGAGCAGAACATAAATCTAAATCTAAAGCTTTTTGTAAGTAAGTCTGAGCACTTAAAACTTCCCCATTTTGAAATTGTTTGATAGCTTCTTGATTGTATAAATCAATAAGTGGCGGTAAAGCTTCTTTAGTATTGCGATGCCAAGCTTTTTCATAATAGCCCAGGGCCATGTGAACTTGCTTTTGCTGCTGATGCAAAAGACCTAGGTTGTAATAGACAAACCCCATATCATCTTGCAAAATAAGGGCTGATTTATAAGCTCCAATAGCCTGATCAGCTTGGCCAGCTGCTTGATAAGCTGAGCCTAATTTATACAAAACCATAGGGTTTTGAGCAGAACTTTCAGCTGTCTTTTGCCAAAGCATCAGTTCATTTTGCCAATCTAAATTTCTAAAATAAGTTCTGATTCCAAATAAAATTATCACGACACTAATTACAATAATGCCAAGTTGCTGATTTTTTTTAAGTAGGTAAGTTCCTAAATACGCTAAAGCTAAACAAATACCAAAGGAAGGAATATATAAGTACATTTCCCGAAACAAAGTGTAATTGGGAACTATATTAGCAACCGGCAAAAGTGTCAGAAAAAACCAGATGAGAGAAAAGCTGACAATTGGATTTTTTTTGAAAAAATAAAAAACAGTAACTAAAAATAAAGCTAGAAACCCCAAGCTCAACAAAAAGACAGGCTGATACCAGTGTTGTTGAAGGGCTGCCAAACTTAGTAACTGATAATTAGAAAAAGTAAATAAATTTGGATAAATATGATGATCCAGAGTTAAGTGATAAGGAAATAAAGTGGTTTTAAACGCTAGCCAAAAAGCTTTAATAACCGCCAAAAAGGTGAGATAAAAACTGTTTGCCAAATATTGAGAACGGGCTGGAGTATGAATAATAAAAATTCTGATACATCCATATAGAGCTGCCAATACAAAATAGGGGATTGTAATTTTATAGTCAGCTTTTTTCTTAAACGTAAAAATCAGCAAAAGCAGTAGTAAAGGCAGAGCCAAAGTCATTTCATGACTAAAAAAAGCCAAAAAAACCAAGGCATAGCTTACATAAAGAACATACGCTTTTTTCTTTTTTAAAAAATAAGCAAAACTTGTTAAAGCTCCAAAAAACAGCATAAATCCAAAAGCATCAAAACTGCTGGTTATATACGTAATTGATTCGGTGTGAATTGGATGTAAAGCAAAAAGCAAAGCGCTTAAAAAAGCTAAAAGCGGTTTTTTAAAAAACGTTTTAATAAAAAAATAAGTAAGGAAAACACTAGCTAAGTGAATTATTAGAGAAAAAATATGATAGCCAAGAGGATTAACGTTACTTAAGCTATAAACTAAAACGTAAACTAAACTACGAACTGGTCGATATACTCCCTCATTACCAGCTGGAACCTCGCCTTTTAAAAGCTGAGGAATTTTTTGAAAATTATGAATGCTTTGCCAATTGACAACAAAGTCATAATCATCACCTAGGAATTGATTTGCAAAAATATTGCTATACGCAAAAATGGTAGCCAGAAAGATTACTACTAAATACAGTGCGTTTTTATTCTTAACCATGCAATGCATGATTTTACTATAACGTAAATATAGTTAGTCTTGCATTAGGGTTAGAGGATTAAAAAAGTTTTATTCAACGAACGTTAAGGCTTTGCCTTGATGGTTGGCCCGCCCGGTCCGGCCAATTCGATGGATATAGTTTTCATAGCTCTCAGGCAGATCATAATTGATCACATGAGTAACCCCGTCAATATCCAAGCCTCTGGCAGCTACATCAGTAGCCACTAAAATATTAACTCTGTTTTGGCGGAAACTTCGTAGTGCCCGTTCCCTTTGCGGCTGGGATTTATTGCCATGAATTGAGTCGGTCCGAAAACCACTGTAGTTTAGTTTTTCAGATAGTTTTCTGACTCCATGCTTAGTCCGACCAAATATTAAAACTTTATTAAAACCATCTTGACGCAACAGGTTATTTAAAACCTCTAATTTGTTTTCCGATCCCTTGAATTTAACAATGTCTTGATCAATGGTTTCAGCTGTATCAGTGTATTTAACCGAAACTGTAACTAAGTCTTTGGAAAAACCATGAATTAGCTCTAAAATTTCCCCTGAAGCCGTAGCTGAAAAAAACAAAGTTTGTCTCTGGCTTGGTAAGGAGCTAAGAATTGTTTTAATATCATGAATAAATCCCATATCAAGCATCCGGTCAACTTCATCCAAAACCACTGAGCCGAAACTGGAAATATGTAAGGCCCTTTGGTTGATTAGGTCTTTTAGCCTTCCCGGAGTTCCAATCACAAAGTTATATTTTCTGCTCAGATTATCTTTTTGCTGGTACATACTGGTTCCACCAATACAAAGCACTGAACTAATGCCAGTCTGACTACTGAGACTAAAAAATTCATGTTGGATTTGTAAAGCTAGTTCTCTGGTTGGAGCCATAATAAGCACTTGTTCACTGGGATTTTGCAAGACTTTATTGAGTAAGGGAATCAGGAAGGCACCGGTTTTACCGGTACCAGTATTGGCAATTCCCAGTAGGTCCTTGCCAGCTAAAATGTGAGTGATAGTTTCATCTTGAATTGGCGTTGGTAGGGTATACCCTTTTTTAGAAATATTAGCTTTTAAGCTTTCATCAATAGCTAAGTTTTCAAAATTGGTTTTGGGCTGATAAATCTCATTTTGGCCTACATCTCTGGCTCGGTGAATAAATTTAGAAATATCGGAAAATGTTTTGATATTCCGCTTGCCACCATTGCCATTAAATTTGGGTCTTTGGGAAAAGCGGTAATTACCCGATCGTTTTGATCTTTGATACATATACTATATACAAATTAAAACTAGCAATAAAAATATCACAGTTGTAATCTATACAAAACTGAACTTAGAATATTCTAAGTGGGGAGTAATTCTATTCCAAATGGAATGAACTAATTTATTGAATACAGAAGAATAGGGAATTGATCCAAACTATCTATTTTAAATCAGTCGAAGCAAAAAAAATGCTTAATTACTCGGATTTTTAATTATGAGGTATTATAGCACAGAAATACTAAAATAATTTGCAAATTGAAAAATTGATCAATAAATACTGATAAACTTTATTTAAAAACCAAATTAAACAATTCTCTGGAGGCAGTTCTAAATTTGAGCTCATCTTCGTCTAAAAGATACGTCATTACCAATCCATAAAACATAATTGTAATGGTTTCTTTGGTCCACTTCTTTTGACTGTGATCCAGTTTTCTTCTCACATCTTCAAAGTAAGCATCAAAATCTTTAAGTAATTTATGCTCAAATTTTTTTTCTTGGTTAAAAGCTAGGCGTACCCCGGGTTGTAAAAAGATAGAAATAAGCAAACGGATTACACCTTTATTTTTTACAATATTGTCACAAAATTCCCTTATAGCAAAGTTGATCCGTTCTTCCGGAGTGCCTACAATTTCCTGATTAAAAATTTTTTTGATTTGGGCAATTCTCTGTTCCAAAAGAAATTCCATGATTTCTTTTTTGTTCAAAAAATAGTTATAAATCAAGCCTTTAGAAATTTTAGCTTGGACAGCAATCATCCGCATGGTAGTACCGTGATAGCCATAACGGGAAAAAGCTTTTAAAGCAGCGTAAAGAATTTTTTCTTTTGATTGCTCTCTGATAATTTCGTTTTGAGCTTTTGTTTTTGGCATAAATATTTGACAAATTGCTAATAGTATTATATTATACCTTTTTTGTTGACCAAATGGTCAATGAAAAAATAAATCACTATGAAAAAGAAATCTTTTTTACATAACCCATCTTTATTTTTAAAGCAAACAGCCAGTGCTTTCAAGAACACTATTGTAAAACATTCTATTCCTGCTTTTTTTTCTACGCTTTTAATTTTATTATTACTGGTCATTGGCAGCAGTTATCTTAACCGTTCAGAAGAAGAGCCAGTCAAATCAGCTCAGACTAAAACAGTTTCTGTCTATCATGTTGGTAAAGCTCCTCGTTTAAACTTTCAAGCTAAAGTCGACAAAAAGGGAGTGCTAACAGTTGTAGCTCAATCTGGAGGTATAGTTCAAAATATTTACCATCAAGAAGGTGAGTCGGTCAGTAAAGGTACTTGGCTCATTGCTTTATCCAGTAATTATCAGGGAGCTAGTGTCGCTTCTTTGCAACGCCAGCTTGCTCAAACACAGTACGATCACATCAATGCAACGTATGATACTCAAAAAGAAATTATCGCTAAGCAACGTGATTTAGCTAATAAAAGTGATGAGAACTCCGATGAGTTACGTTCTTTAGCTGATCAAACTCTAACTGATTTAAAAGATCAATTATCTACGAATGAAGATATTCTCAACATTATTAATGACAATATAAAAACACTGGAAGAGCATAATGATAATGCGGTCAATGATTCTTTGATCTTAGAAACTAAAATATTAAAAAGCCAATATTTAGCTGGAGTTGATGAGCTCAAATCAGCTATTCGTACTGCTGAGTATCAAGTAGATGATGATAATCCACCAGCTCAACTTTCTAATATCAGCAAAGATGTTACTCTACGACAATTGGATTTACAGGAAAAAGCCTTGGATTTAAGCAAGGAAGTAAGTCGGCTATCTTTAGCTATTACTCAAGTTGCTGAATCTTTGATGTATCCAGCTGCTCCATTTTCTGGCCGGATTGAAAAAGTGTATGTCCAGCCAGGCCAAGCTGTAGCTGCAGGGACTCCCATTGCTTTAATTTCGGGAGATGTTCAAAACAATGTAGCTCTGATTAGCCTTTCAGATTCTTTGGCTAAATCGGTTTCTCAAATGGAGCCATCAATTTTTACCATTGGCAATCAACAAGTTTCACTATATCCCTCTTACATCTCTAAAGAAGCTACTGACGGTCAGCTATACACGGTCTTTTATAACTTGCCAAATGAATATTGTAGTAGTGTGACTGATGGTCAATATTTGTCAGTTTCTATTCCTATTGGCTATCCGGATACAGGCAGCGCTATTCCATATGTTCCCATTGATGCAGTTTCTCAAACCCAAACAGAAACAGTTTTATATGTGGCTGTAGGGGATAAAGTGGAGTACCGCAACGTCAAGCTTGGCAATGTTTTTGGTAGATTTGTAGAAATTAGTAAAGGCTTAAAAGATGGCGACGTTATTATTTTAGATAGAACTGTCGTTTCCGGCGATACGATTAAGTATGAAAGATAGTACTTCTACATATCTTAAAAACTTACAATTCCATAAAAAACTGGAAGAGATGAGTATTGCCAGTTATTTTAAAAACCCTAGACTACTCATTTTATTGGTCCTGGCAGTAGTTCTGCTCGGTGGCTATAGTTTTGCTAATTTAGCCAGAACCCTTTATCCTAAAATCAATATTCCGGTTGTGGTGGTAACTACTGTTTTACCTGGGGCTAGTCCAGCAGATATAGAATCTTTAGTTACTATTCCTATAGAAGATAAGATTAAAGGATTGTCCGGTTTAAAAACTTATCAATCAACCTCTCGAGACTCAGCTTCTATCGTTTATCTGGAATTTAACTCCAGCATGGATGCAGATAAAGTCAAAACTGACGTTCAATCGGCGATTGATGAAGTCACCAATCTTCCTTCTGATACCCAAGCTCCTCAGGTTGTTAAATATGATTATGAAAATCAACCGGTCTGGACCTTTGCTTTGATTGGTAAAGGGGATAGCGCTAGTTTGATTAGGTTTTCTAAAAATTTAGAAAATAGAATTAAAGCTTTGTCAGCTGTTGATAAAGTCGAAACTACGGGCCTAGAAGAGCAAGAAATCCAAATAGATATTAGACCAGAAGCCATAACCTCATATAAACTAAATCCACTCTCTATAGCTCAGTCTGTCCAAGCTGCGCTCAATGCTATTCCGGCTGGAACTGTGAATACAGATCAACTATCTTTTTCAGTCAATATTGATCAAGGTATTACTTCCATTGATGATTTTCGTCAGCTCAGAATTACTATTGATAATAACAATGTAGCTTTAGGTGATATTGCCGTTATTTCGGAAAGATCAAAACCAGAGCAAATCCAATCGTTCTACATTACTCCAGAAGATAAAAAAGCGCATTCGGCGGTTACCTTCAATGTTTACCGCAACGACAATTTTACGATCAATCAATCGGTTGAAGATGTAAATACTGCAGTCCAGGAAGAGCTATCTAAATATTCTGGTCAGTTTTCTATTGTTTCCACTTTTGATCAAGCTGATGAAGTTAATGAACAATTTAACCGGCTAATGCATGATCTTATTTTTACTATTATTCTCATTGTAGCTACCTTATTTACTTTTGTTGGTTTAAGACAAGCTTTAGTAGCTTCTATTGCTGTTCCGTTATCTTTTTTGATCACTTTTATTGTCATGAAGTTTACCGGCCTTACTTTAAATACGGTTTCTTTTCTGTCATTGCTTTTGGCCCTTGGGCTTTTGATTGACGACACCATTGTGGTGATTTCTGCTATGACCATGTATTACCGAACCGGTAAATTTACCCCTTATCAAACCGCTTTATTGGTATGGAAAGATTTTTTGATTGCTATTATCACCACTACTTTGACAACTATTTTTGCCTTTCTGCCGCTTTTGGTTTCCACTGGGATTATTGGTGAATTTATCAAACCAATGCCAATTGTAGTTTCCAGTTCTTTAGCAGCTTCATTTATCGTGGCTATGTTCATTACCATGCCATTTATGGCAATTATTTTAAAACCGAATTTTCCGCCAAGAGTCAAAACTTTTTTCAATATTATTTTGCCACTGGGAGTAATTGGTACATTTTCTTACTTTTTTCATCAAAGCCCATTATTTCTATGGCAGCTGTTAGCTTTAGTAGTATTTATGCTGATTGCTTACCTAACTAGACCGGTTTTACTACCTCTGTGTCAAAATTGGCTAAAAACTAAATCCAGTAAAAGCAAAATAAATATAAGTAAATTAAATTCGGGATTGATTAGTTTTGAAACTATTACCGAAAAATATAAACATCTCATTGCCAGTATTATTGCTTTTAAAGGCAGAAGAGAAAAAATTATTTTTATTATCTTAGCGTTTTGTCTGTTTTGTTATAGCCTGGCTGGGTTTGGTTTTTTGGAGAGTGAATATTTTCCTAAAACAGATCAAACCGTAGTGTACCTTAATTTAGAATTACCTGAAGGAACTAATTTGGAAAGTACTAAAAAAGAGGCTCTTAGTTTGATGCCTAAAATTTTAAAAGATACTCCTGAAGTTTCTTTTATCTCTTTGGATTTGGGTAAGATTTATACCAGTGGAGTTAACTTTACTGGCACTGGCAATAATAAGGCTTTCTTTACAGTCAATCTAACTCCAAAAGAGGATAGGGGTATTAGTTCTGCAGAAATTGCTAATGGCTTGCGTAAAAGCTTTACTAATTATAGTAAAGGCAAACTAGCAATCGTTGAAAAAGCTTCTGGACCGCCTTCCGGGGGTGATGTAGAAATCAGTTTTTATGGCGATGATTTAGCCCAACTTGATCAGTATGCCCAAAAAACCAGCGAATTTTTAAAAACTCAAAACGGTATAGCTGATGTAAATATCAGCATCAAAACCGGCACCAGCAAAATCACTTTTGTTCCTGATAAAACTAAAATGCAGCAATATGGCTTAAGTAATAGTACAGTTGGATTTTGGCTGAGAATCTTTGCTAGCGGCTATTCGGCTGGAGATATTCGTTTGAATCAGGAATCTGATGAAACCGAAGATATTACTATCAGATTACAATCAGGAATCCAAACACCTGAAGAAATTAGTAAGCTCTATATTCCTACTTCCCTTGGATATATTCCTCTATCTGAATTAGGCAGCTTACAACTCAAATCAAATCCTTCGCTCATCTTAAGAGAAGATGGAGCTCGGACTATTTCGGTATCAGCTAGTATTACCAAAGGCTATTCTATATCTGATGTGAACCAAAATTTATCAGATTATGTTAAAACCAATTTTTCTTTCCCAGATAACTATTCATGGACTATTGGCGGAGTAACTGAGGATAATCAAAAATCAACTCAGTCAATCATGCAGGCTATGATCATCGCCATTATCTTAATCACTTTAACTATGATTGTTCAGTTTAAATCTTTTAGAAAAGCTTTGATCGTTATTACTATTATTCCACTCTCTATTGCTGGAGTGCTTTTAGTTTTCAGTCTTATCAAAATCCCCATGTCTTTTCCAGCCATGATTGGAACTTTAGCACTCTTTGGGATTGTGGTCAAAAACTCAATCTTGGTGGTTGATAAGATCACACTCAACTTGGAAACTGGAATGCCATATACCGAAGCTATTATTGATGGAGCCGCTAGCAGACTGGAAGCTATTGCCCTGACTTCTATTGCTGCTATTTTGGGATTAGTACCAATTACTATTTCAGATCCACTGTGGCGAGGTGTGGGCAGTGCTATTATTTCTGGGCTTAGTTTCTCTGGAATTATTATTCTATTTTTTATTCCTACCGTATATTATTTCATTTTTGAAAAAGATACTTCCCACAAATAAAAAAATTAATTTGAACTTTCTTACTCACTTTGGTTATGAATATGAAGCATAGCTTTAATACTGTGTTTGATTATGATTTGTTTGAGTAAGAAAATTAAAAGCAGTAAATATTAAGGAAGAGGTTTCATTTTTGCTTGACGCTTTTTTTCAAATTTAACTAATAATCTTAATATGAAAGTGGTAAGTGGGTTTGCTTCGCCAAAAACTCAAAAGTAACCAGTTTTAATTGACTTATAACAAATATCCTTTGTTATTATAAATATCTATTTTATATTAATATTCTAAGATTCTTCGAAACTTTCGCCATTATTTACCCTCATTGCTATACTATCAAATAATTCGTCAGGGGTACTATAAAATAGTTCATGATAACCTTTAAGACCATATACGACACTTTGAGTGTAGGGGTCTACTCTCGCCGTAAAGCTAATTTCTATAGGACGTTCTTTTCTTGCAACTGTTTCTACAAGATAATGTTTACCTGATAAAGTTATAAATCCTTTTCCTGAAGGTTTTTTGTATTCAGGAAAGATTCGTTTACCACCATTATAAGTACTCATTCCTCCTGCAGCTAAAGCCGCCTGAATAATTGATGCGGAATCAATAGTCTCTTCAGCTATATTTTCAGGTAACTTAATATTTTCTTCTGGTAAAACCTGCTTACTAGTTATTGGTGCAGGAACGGCATTAGCTTCATAGCAAATAATCCTTATACTAGATTCATCCACAGTTTCTGAAAGATCTGGTGATAAAAGGTGGGTACAAGATGCTATTTCTAATTCTTTTACTAATGGTTTACACCAAACCTGATCTGCTAAATATTCAACTATTTCAACTACTGCACTGCTTTGCAAAAAATCAGCTATTTCGGCATAATTAGGATTCTGCCTAACTCCATCTCTTAACTCTTTAAACAATTTTTCTTTTAACGTAAATTCCCAAATTTTTTGCTGTACTCCTTGTGCTTGTTGTTCTAGAGATAAATCTCTCAGTTTTCTTAATCTTTCTTCAAATAACATACAAAAAAAGCTGCATCGTGGCAGCTAGATTCCTAAAAAATTATTTGACTAATTATAACATAGAATAAGTTTGAACTTGCAGTAATCTTTAGAATAGTTTGATATAGTTGTTTTTGAGATAAAAGATGTGCGGGATTGACGGGACTCGAACCCGCGGCCTTCCGCGTGACAGGCGGATGCTCTAACCAACTGAGCTACAACCCCAAAAATTAATCTTCTACTTGTTCATTTGGGTCAAAAATATGGACGGTAGCTTCGATCAAATGAATGCTAATTCCTATTGCTAAAATCATCTCACTAAATTCCTCAAGTAATTGGTATTTCCATGGTCCATGATGAGAACGAAGCCAAACATACAATACAATTAAAAAGAAGTTTGCAAAAAGATAGGATTTAGGAATACAGATTTTTTTCCAAAGTTGATATTTCTTAGGCAGGATATAGAGGTCTTTACTTATCCAATCTACAAGCCAAGCCAACATTCCATATAGCCCAATTGCAAGATATGCTTTATAAACAAAAGGCCATAACGCTTCTGAATTATGAAGATTGATTTCAGCTTGACGATTATGTTCGGCAATAGCCGCTGGTGTTTGGAAATGAAAAATTCTTTGCCCCCAAGAAATTTCTTCCAAGGAAACAAAAATGAAGCCTATTCCAACTACAATACAAAGAAGGCTTAAAATTTTATGAAACGCAATAGAACGATTAGAGGAGGTTTTTTTGGCTAAAATAAAAGCTGTAATTCCACTAGCAAAATATCCTAAAGCTGTAATATTTTCTACTACTGAATCTTCTTTGACAAGTTCTTTATAAACAAGCGGTTCTGAAAAGTAAAGCAAACCTGCAAAAATACAAAGTGCGCAAGTAACAATTGGCACTAACTGCTTCATATAGGTTTCAATTTTTTCTTTTGAACAATGAACAAAACCAAAAAGCATACATGATAAAGCTATATAGGGAAAAACTATATAATGAATCTTATAGTTGGCAAAAAAATAATTTGGGAATAATGGCCCTAATTCTTCTAGAAAAAACGCAAACGCTCCTAAAATCCCAAAAACTATAGGCAGAAATATTAGGTTACTGGAAACAAACTGCTCCGAAAGTTTAATTTTATATTTCTTGCTAAGAAAAATATGAAATAAAACTATAAGACAAGAAAAGGCCAACGGTGGAAGATAAACATTTTTCTGCATAAATCCTGAATAAGAAAAAAGGTCTGCAAGAAAAGGAAGAAAGCTTAATAAGTAAGATAATTTTAGAAAAAATAGAATGTTTTTTTTAGATTGAGTCATAATTTATCTACCCAGAGAATGCACGTATTATTTATCTTGGAAATATTTATTTTAGGCTAATTGTATTTTCTTACAAGTAGCTGAAATGAAATTTTATACCTATAAATAGAGTATTGATTTTTTGTTTAGAAAATATTGAGAAAAACTATATTTAATTAGGATTTGTTTAAGCAGCGAAATTAAAAGCGGTAAATATTAAGGAAGAGGTTTCATTTTTGCTTGACGCTTTTTTTCAAATTTAACCAATAATCTTAATATGAAAGTAGTAAGTGGATTTGCTTCTCCAAAGACTTGAGGTTTATTGCGAAGATTTAAAAGCAACCAATTTTTGTCATAAACTTCGTTACTTGGAACTACCAATAACAAACCAGCTCTGCCAAGTTCTAAAGGATGATGGCCATCACTACCTGCCGTATATATAGTATTTTGAAATCTAGCCAATGAATTTTCACTTCTCTTATTAAAACCAGGCAACGCTCTTGCATTAAAGATTTCAATTGCTACAGGCACTCCAGCCTCCGTTGCATAAGCTATTATTGCTTCAACTTCTTCTCCAGCTCCATGCCGCCATAATTCAAAAGGATGGGGAATGGAAATAATTCCTTTTTGCTTGGCAACTTCTTGAATTGTTTGGGAAAGATTTAATCCAGAACTTACTGGTTCAGATAAATAATAGGCTAATAATTCTATATTCTTATCATTTTGGTTTGGAGTACCCGTGGTTATTTCTATACCTGAAATAACAGTAATACCAGCAGATTGGCTTAGGATTGCATCTTGAATAGGGGGGATACCATCCATGGTATCGTGATCAGTAATTGCTACAATTCCAATACTTTGCCTTAATAGTTCGGTTACAAAAACATTAGGAGGAGTAATTCCATCTTTGGAAAAATTTGTATGGGTATGCAGATCAGCTCTTAAAAGCCTTTCGTGAGTCATATATATGTATATGAAGACAATATAAGAAGCGGGGTTGACGCAAATTATTTTGAACCACTCCTGGCATTTTTTAACAAATTAATGATCGCTTACGAGGCAGCCGAGGAGGAATATGAAAAATAATCCCTTACCTGCATCAGCCTTGTTTGATGAGCATACTTTTTACAGGCAGTTTATCTATGACTTACAGCATTGTCAAAGGGAAGTTATTATCGAAAGCCCTTTTATTAGCAGTGCTAGAATGAAATTCTTGTATCCGGTTTTTGAATCACTCGTTAACAATGGAGTGAAAGTCTATGTTTTTACCAGAGATCCCAAAGAGCATCGTAGACCTATGGCAGAGCAGGCCGATTATGAAATTACCAGGTTTGAGTATCTAGGAGTGCAACCCTTTATTTGTAAAGGTAACCATCACCGCAAGTTGGCAATTATTGACCGCACTATCTTATGGGAGGGGAGTTTAAATATTTTATCCCAAATAAAAAGCCGGGAAATCATGAGGCGGATTGAAGACGAAGAGTCAGCTATCTACATGGTGAAGTTTATCAATTACGAAAAGTGTATTGGCTCTAGATAGTTTAGGGTTATATAATCGGCACAAATGACCATTATTACTGATTTGCCACCAGCAGAAATTCGAGAAGTTAAAAAGGAAGATGATGCTCAAAAAAATAAGTTTGTTGGCTATTTAGAGCTCTGTGATGATCAAGATCCCAAACCTTTTTATTGCGAACTACCTGATGATTTTTTGAAAAGACCAGAATCTGAGAGAGTGCTTTCAATTACCTCTAGCTCAGTTACTGCTTCTGGAGCTACCACAACCACAACTATGCCGTTTGCATCACCTTCTCCTGGCCCAGATGAATGGTAAATTCTCTGTTTAATTTGGCACTAAATTTTTCTAGCTCCTCATACGTGGGTAAGGTTTGGAAAAGGTAGTTAAATAGCCTTTCTCTACTAACTGTATTATGGTCATTAATAATATGTGTAGGAATCTGATTACTTGGCTGACTAATTTGAGGATGTTTGTTTTTATCATTCCTGGCATTCTTTAGAGTTATGCTTCTCTTGGCTTGTAACTTTTTCTTTTCCCTTTCTAGCTGTCCTATTGTTACCTCAATTGCACTTAAGGCAGTTTTTGAATAGAGCATGTTAACCTTTTCAAGGTTAAGCTTAATTTCTGTATCAATTTCCTGTAACCTGGTGTCAATTAGCAGCCGATGCTTGTTTCGTAATTGTTGCTTTTGCTTCCATTCGCGCTTAAACAGTTTTTGGTAGTAAGAATTATACTTTTTTTTAATCCTGATTCTGCTTAAAAAATTGATTACTGTTTGGTTGAATTTTTTCAGAGGTACACGGTAGTAATGGCCACGTTTGTTGCAATGGTAGGCAGGATAGTATATGCCCAATCTGCCTCTAGAAGCACTGGCAAAGAACGGCTGTCTGCAAATAGGGCATAGCACCAGTCTTTTATATGGATACAAATAGGTTTTGGAACTTTTGACAAAGCGCTTAAGCATGGCTTTACCTTTGATAAGTTGCACCTCACCATTTTGCTCACAGATTAGCATCTTGTCTTTATTAGCCTTATTGAAAAGGTCAATTGATACAAGACCAGGGAACACGCATTTTACTGGCTTATTAGCCGTCCATTTTTCGCAGTTGATACCAGCATAGATTGGTTTTTTAAGTAACCTGTCAAAATTTTTTATAGTTAAGGCTTTGCCGCCCTGATACCCAATTACTTTGCGCTTATCTTGCGTATCCCGAACATAGTATCTTCGTGTCTTAAAACCGGATAAGTTAACGTGTTGGACAATTTCATGATCAGATAAAAAACCTTCAGCTTTTAGCCGGAACATAGCAATAATCCATTTTGATTCAACCGGGTGGGGGACTAAAATATTCCGCCTGCCATGCACTGTCTCAATTTTTTGGTTTTGGTACCCAAGCGGGGCAGCCCTGACATAGTAACCCAGTCTGACATACCTGATTTCAGCCCCTATCATCCGGGTCATAATATCCCTCATTTCATCTTTTCCCCGTTCGGCTTCTAAAAGCTCGGTTTTTTTCGTAGGATTGTACACACTCCAGGAATAAGCTACACTTAAATGTTCCAAGGTGTTAACACTTTGGTTGCTGATGACACCATATAAATCGATTAACTTAACCCCGTGTTTTGTAAGGCGAGTTTTCATCAAGTCATACAGTGATGAACCACCTCTGGTAAATCGGTCAATTGATTTGATGATAAGGAGCTGGATATGATTCTGAGCTTTTATGCAGTAGTTAATAGCTTCCTGGACAGGCTGTTGCTCTTTAGAAGCTGAGTCCATGAAGACAAAATATTTCTTAATCCTGATACTTCTTGCCTGAGCATAACGTTCGATCTGTTGCTTTTGATCCTCAGGTGAATCTCCCCGCATACTTTGGGTTACAGTGGATACCCTAATGACAGCCACAGCATTTTCCATACGTATTATTATATAATTATTGATATGTCAGGCTTAACTATCCATATAGGGATAGAGAGAAAGATTACTGGAGGTCAAATAAGTTATAATATAGCAATGAAAAATAATAAGTCAGTAAAAAATAAGGCTTTGAGTTTAAGTCAAGAAGAAGTTTTCCTCAAAAAGTTCTCGTGTATTCATTCGCAAACATTTAAGAAAATACTGGAAAGTAGAGTAGTAGCTTTAAAATATGCCAAAATAGGCTTAGAGGAAAAAGACCCAGAAAATCTTACGCCAGATAATATTGAAAAAGTGGCTGATATTTTAGAATCAGTAGCCAGAATTATCTTAAAAAAGCGGGAGGGAAAAAGCAGCCAGAAGAAAATCACGAAACACTAAAAAGGTAAGATCTCACTTCCTTTAATTTTTAATACCTTACAAACTTGTTCTAATATTTCTATAGAAGGATTAACAACGCCCCGCTCAATGCGGTAGTAATAACTGACGTGAATACCCACTTTATCGGCAACTTGCTGCTGCGTTAAACTTCTTTTTTGTCTTGCCTTTTTTAGTTTTTTGCCGACTTGAATTAGAGTAGCTGTAGTCATATATAGTTTTAATTATATATGGATAATTTTCATTTGTAACTGCTTTTCAAAAGACAAGCTAATTGGTTATCCGACATTTCTTCCCATAGATACACTTCATACCTAGCATCAAGACTTTCAAGAAAGCTTAAGTAGCCATCAATATCGGTTCTATATCTTTCTGATTCTGCGATGGCTCTTAATTCCAGATGATGTAAGGAATCAACTGTATGGAATTGAGTTAAACCAATAGTTGAAGTAATTAAATTATGGGCAGTTGGTGAAGCATTTAAAAAGTCTTCAGCGCTAGGTATGGTTGCTTTTATTGGATCTTGTCCGGGAATTTCGTAATGAGAATGAAGTAAGACATCAGCATCTGGAGGTATTAACCAAATCGGGATTCCCCAATCACTAGCTTTTACAAGGTACCAGATACTAGACTTGTATACAAAACCTACTTCAATATGTCTCTGTGTTGGTATCCACATCAAAAATTCTTTACTAGGAGCTTGTGGTATTTGCCTAGTTTCTAACTGTCTAAATGGAGCAGCTAAAAATGATTGTAGCTCGGCATAGTCATATAGTCCGATTGATTGCTCACTATCTTTCATGGTAAATAAAAATTAGCATACTTATAGTATTGATTATAAAAAGCTAAACCTAAAAATAGACTTAAATTAGAACCAAATTATATCAGAAGAAGGTGGTAAAGTATAGATTATAGGACTTAATAAACTAACTTACTTAGCTAAGCCTGCAGATAACTCTTCCTTCATTTGTTTGACTATTTTATCAATACTTGATTGCAAGTTTTTTTGTAAACTTCTCAATGTCTGCATATCTTCTTTCGTAAGTTTATTATCATTTGACGGTATTTCTCTAATAATAATCATTTCATTCAATATTTTAGTAATATCTTTAAATTGCTCTTCAATTTTATTGGAAAAATATAATGCGTTAATCCAATAATGATTTTTAGTTTTATGAAAAAAAACACGAGCTTTTCTTACATTAAATAATTCTGTATAGTTTTGCATTTCTTTTTGTAAAGCTTTAGAATCACCCATTAAACTAATGAATTGTTTCAATTCATTTTCTGATGCGTTCCTTTCTTTAAGATATTTCGAAATTTCTGTTTCTGTATATTCTGTAAAATCTGGATATGTCTTTAAAGCTTGAAATACTGCCAAACCTTCTGTTTTTAATAAATATTTATTTAATTTGGCATAGGCTTTGTGTTGTTTAGCAACATAAAGACGATAATGTTCAATTTGTTTAGTGTAGGTATTATCAATCTCTGCTTTATGTTTATCGACTCCCTTTTTTACTTCACCTCTTATTTTATTTTTTAGAATATCCCATGTTATTATTACTATTATTAAAAATAGTCCTATTAATACGATAGCGATTGGACCATATTTTATTACCAAATCATCAATAAGTTTCTGTATATGAGGTTCTAATTCGGATTTGATTATTTTTTCCATAGTTTATATAAAACCTGAGTTTTATATCATTTTAAAATAGTTGTAAACCTAATTATTTTATCAATCTGGAAACTTAATTAATTTGTTTAAACTTCAGCATAAAGTCTTTTTTGAAAGTCAAAATACATATCGCGGATTGTATTAACATCACCCAAAGATTGTTCGGCATTAGCTATAGCTTGATATTTAAGATTTAAAAGAATTGGTAGTTTTTCTTCATCTAATTCTTCTACACCTTTTTCTTCATACTTTGATAAAACAAAGTTTAAAAATTCTATTTGCTTATCATCAAGTCCTTCAAAAATATTTTTTCTGTTTTTATCAATTCTTTCTTGTCTAGTAATTAAGGGTTTGCTAAATGATAAATAAATTAAAACATCAAAAAGATCGCAATTTTGAGCGTTGACTACTTTTTGAATATTTTCTAATTGTTCTAAGTCTATGCCTAACTCAAATAACCGACTCAAAAACTTTTTTCGGGTTGTGGGATTGGACCAAATCTTTCGTAGTTCAGCTTCATTTTTAAATAAATCTGGTAAAGCTCCATAAATCTTTTTGATAAATTCTTCAGAAGACAACGGTTTGCCATCTGCCCCCCAAAATGAGGTGGAAAGCATATGTTGAATATCTCGTTCTTTACCGTCACGTAATTTTATCTTTAACATTTTCTTGGGTTTACAAATACAAGGTGACTGACCACAAACGGGACAAATTCTAGGTGGTTTTTCGCAAATACATGGCGATTGACCACAAACGGGACAAACTTGGGGTGATTTTGGTTCACAAACACAAGGATCTTGACCACATTTTTTACAAATTTCTGGGATCGGTTCACCATCCCATTCTGGATCAGAAAAATGTTTGTAGGCATCAACAAAATCATAAATAGTAAAATAATATTTATTATCAAATAGTCTAGTGCCTCGACCAATAATTTGTTTAAATTCAATCATAGAATTAATCGGCCGCATCAAAACAATATTGCGAATATTTCTGGCATCAACTCCGGTAGATAATTTTTGGGAAGTAGTTAAAATAGTGGGAATAGTTTTTTCATTATCTTGAAATTCGCGTAAATATTGTTCACCTCTGGACCCATCGTCGGCAGTTACTCTGACACAATAAAGGGGATCATGACTCTTTTTCATTTGATTAACTAAATCTCTCACCGCTAAAGCGTGAAGTTGGGTAGCACAAAAAATAAGTGTCTTTTCATTTTGGTTTATTTCATTCAAAACTATCCTGACTCTTTCAGCCTCTCGTTCTTTTATTTCAATAATGCGGTTAAAATCCGGTTCTTCATAAACTTTGCCTTCTTCAACTTCGCCTTCAATTATCTGATCATCAGAAACATACACATAATCATCAAGCGTGGTTTTAATCCGCTTAACTTTAAATGGAGTTAGAAAGCCGTCGTTAATACCTTCTTTAAGTGAGTAAATATAAACCGGTTCGCCAAAATATTTATACGTGTCAATATTATCTTTTCGCTTGGGAGTAGCCGTCATGCCCAGTTGTACCGCGGGTTTGAAGTAGTCCAAAATACCGCGCCAATTACTCTCATCATTGGCCCCACCTCGATGACATTCATCAATAATAATGAAGTCAAAAAAATCTGCCGGATACTCCCCAAAATAAGGAGTGTTATTTGCTCCACTCATGAATGTTTGAAAAATAGTAAAAAAGATACTGCCATTAGTCGGTACGCAGCCTTTTTTACGGATATCCAAAGGATTAATCCTCACCAGCGCATCTTCCGGGAAAGCAGAAAAGGCATTGAAAGCTTGGTCAGCTAAAATATTGCGGTCGGCTAAAAATAAAATTCTGGGCCTGCGACCGCCATCACGGTTTAAATTCCAGCGGGTTTGAAACAGTTTCCAAGCTACTTGAAAAGCCACGGCAGTTTTGCCAGTACCGGTAGCCATGGTCAGCAAAATTCTGGTTTTCTCCTCAGCTATAGCATCCAAAATATTGTTGATTGCAATTTCTTGATAATAACGACTTCCAAAACTACCTTCATTGGGAATATTGGAAAATTTGATTTTCCATTCATTCTGATCCGAAAAACTAGCTTGCCAAAGTTCATCCGGGGTAGGGAAGCGCTCCAAAGTCCATTCCTTACCGGTCTTCATATTCACTTCGTAAATTTCTCTGCCATTGCTGGAATAGGTAAAATCAAGCTTTAGTTTTCTGGCGTAATTTTTGGCTTGATTAACGCCTTCTGATACCGGCAGCTCATCAGCTTTGGCTTCTATAACTGCAAGTTTGCGGTTTTTATATACCAAGATGTAATCGGCAATTTCCGGCTTTCTATCTATTAAATTCCCCAGTATTCTTCCTTCACTTATCCGATATTCCCGTAAAACTTTTGACCCTTCAACTTCTCCCCATCCAGATGATTTTAACTTTGGATCAATATATTCAGCTCGAGTTTCGGCTTCGTTCATATAAAAGATGGTTACAAACTTTCACACTATGTTCTTCCTACTTCTGCTTCTTTCTTGGCCCGCTCCACCATAAAATTGACAGCTTCATTCGTATTTATATTCTCAATTTTTATTTCCGGATATTTATTTTTAAAGACCCGATAAATTTCATCGGTAAATGCCTGACCTACTGTCGGCACTTTATCAAAGTCCATCACGATGACTTTAAATTTTTCCAGTCCTGCCAAAACTCTGCGTGCTTGAGAGCGGGAAATATACACCCCACCCATGGTGTAGAGCCTCACTTTTATTTCCGTTTTGTCAAAACCATAGTCTCCATCATTACTCACATTGGTATACTCTTTAAAAACATCATTGAGATGATGTTTGTTATCAATACCGATTTTAAAAGTAACTCTTGTTCCTTGTTTTTGTCCCTTGGTTTTGCCGACAAACAGATCATCAATGGTATTATCTGTCATAAGTTGGTAACCAAAACTATCCAAAGCAAATTGATCTCCAACTTTAGAAGTAAAGAAGATTCCCTCTCCAGAGTGGAGCTTGGGCGCTGTTGTAGTTTTGCCCTTGAGCAAATCTTGAATCGCTTCCAGCTCAGATTTGAGGCCTCTTTTATTCATGATGCTTCTAAATACTCCTATACCAAAATCATCAATCACAAAGGAAAGCTCTTTCTGATTTAAACTGACTTTTACTTTAATAGTTTTAGAGTGCGAATGCTCAATAGCGTTATTGAGCATTTCTGAAAAAGCGTATTCAAAAATACTTTTGATATTTTCCGGCAATTGATCAAACAAGGAAAAGCTGGTTTTTATCTCATCAACAATCTTATGCTCTTCCAGATTAGTATTTTTAAAAGTTTTAGTGTAAACAGCAGCAGCAGATTGAGGATTTTTAGCTAAATAACTTTCAGTAGCATACAAAGCACCTCTGGTTGAGCCAACTTTGACAATTTCATTTTCAGAAACCAGCTGGGCTAAAAGTCTGGCAATATATTGTCTTGACACACCAAAACTAGCCACCAAATCAGAGCTTTTGACAATGCCTTTATCTTTTATGGTTTTAAGTATTTCTTCTTTGTTTATCATATGTCAACTAATTGTAAACTATGGCTTCTCTTATGTCAACTAGTTGGTAAATAATTGTAAACTAACCCATGTCATTCCGGACAGATTGAAAGCCTGATCCGGAATCTATCTTTATTTTTACAACTCACCACTAAACGCTTTATTGAGAACTGATTTCTTAAGCTCCTCCAAATCCGCCAATTTCTGCCGATAATTTTGTTCTAATTTTTTAGTTTTCTCTGATAAATCATCCAGCTTAGCGACTATTTGCTTTTGCTCAGTAAGAGATTTTGGAAATACAACTTTAAAGTCTTTAAAAACTTTATTCATATTTGCTCTCGGCATTCTGGCTCCTGTACATGTAGAATTAATTCTTTCTGTAGTTGATCTTTTTATAAGCCAGTAAAATAAAAACTTTTTATCCAAACTATTATTTACTCTAATCGGAAATATTTCCGTCGAACAATGTCCTTCAAAATCTGGTATCAGTACCTTATTTAAATAAGGTCTTAATCTACCATATAAAATATGTTTATCATTAAAATAAAAAGATGAACTCTTTACACTTTTTGGTTCAAATGATCCGATAAACTTCCCAGAATTAGATTCAATATCCTCCATCCCAATATATGGAAGGTCTTTTCTACCATTTTTATCTTTATTTATTTCTGCAACCTCAAATAAGTTTTTAGTTAACCATTCATTGTTTCCTTCATAGGAGTATTTCAAATACGATTCAAACAACTCTTTGCTATTTTCCAGATTTTTTTGAGTATTTGCTTTGACTTTCTCAATCTGTCCAAAAACCTCATCCAGAATTTTGACTATGCGACGTTGTTCGGAAAGGGGAGGAAGGGGAACTTTTATTTTATAAATATCATTCCTATTAATCCCAGGCTTCACACCTTTTGCTAATTTTGGGAGTTCAAGATTTTTTAAAAGGTTATATAAAAATTTTAAATCATATTTTTTAGCATCAAAAGTTGTAAAATAAGTAACATCTAATGGCCAAAATTTTTCTTCCACTAGATTAATTTCACCAGCAGAACCTTTCCTGCCAACAATAATAGTGGGCTTATCATAATAAAATTTATTACTCCAGCTTTTAATTCCATTGGCGCCATAAATCGGATATCTACCATCAGTTTTTCTATCAGATTTAGGTAATGGTTTTCCATATTCAAGTTTTATTACTTCGCCTAGTTTTTTTGTTTGCCAGTTAGGATTCATCATATTGAACTGTTATATTTCCTTCCTCGTCTTCAATCATTTTTACATCTGAAATTGTACCTAAAGCCTTTCCCTCTCCAATACGACAACCAAGTTTAAACATATTGCTAAGTATTTTTTTAGCTCCTTTAAGTTTATTTTCTAATGTATTTTTGGATTGTATAACTTCTTTTAATTCTTTATTAAGTTCTCTAAATTCAATATCAACATTTTTAAAACTTACCTTGATCTTTTTAATGTCATTAACTCTGGGACTAATCAAAAGTAAAACTAAGGTTAGAAATGCAAAAAAATAAGCACTGGAATAATAAAAAAAGAAAGTAAAAATTATCAAAATTACAGTTATTATTGTAGTAATATTTTTATTAATCTCGGTTATTATTTCTTGATGATTAATGCTCATACATATTCTTTTTTATTTAGCGTAAAAACGTATATCTTAATTAATTCTTTAGTTATTAAAATTTTTTATAAAAATTAATTAAAACTTTGATATATGTCAATAATATCTTTAAAGATATTAGGTTTTTCTTGAAGTGCTATATCTACATACGCTTGTCTTATTTTCAAAACATCATCATGAAAAACATTGGAACAAAATACAGAAAATATTTCTTTGCCACGGAAATCAATAATCCACTCATCAGCTTGAAGTGAACGTTCTAATTTGAGTTTTTCTGTAGTAATCCATTGGTCTAGTTTTACTTCAGAAAGATCGATATTGATTTTTGACAAAGATTGTTTTACTCCACTTATCATTTCTATTTTTATTTCTTCAGAGCTTTTTTTATCTATGTTCCGAACAGTAGGAATGTCTAGGTTGTGATTAAGTACTAAATAATCTTTTATGCTTTGCAAAAGATTTAAATTAAACATTTTAGAAGCAATTTTTTTTAATTCGGAAATAATATAGGTAGGGGTAATTTGTGGATTTATTGTAGTTAGACACAATCTTTCAGCAACCTTAAATAAGGTTCCTTCATCAAAAAAATAATTTTCTATATGTCTTCGTTTCAAACATTTTAATTTCCCACTTTTTTCTAATTCATTGATCTGATCATTTGCTAAACCATCACGATCCCTAATCATATAAAAGTCTATACCAAAAATTGCATTTCTTATTTGTTCTTCTATGATATTTAGTGTTCCTATACTCTCAACGGAACCTATTGGAATTACTTTAGCATCAGGAAGATATTTTTGGGCTATAGAATGGTAAGTCATTCGATCAATACTTGAACTATCTCCTTCAATAAAAATAAGTTTTTTGCCTACAGCAAATAAACCTAGATTTTCGCCTATAAGTTTTACTAATGTTTTATGACTATGATCAAGCTCACTTAATTTATGAGCCTGGTTTTGTCCAGTTTGTTCTGCATCAATAAAATATACATCTCCGGTCGAATAATAAGTTGAAATAATATCTGCAGAATGAGTGAGAAATATAAACTGATTTGTTTGTTCGCCAATTGTCTTCAAATTTTCTATTAATTTGAAAGTAAGGGTAGGGTGTAAATGTAATTCAGGTTCATCAACAAGAATAACTGAATGTTTAATATCTTTCCTTTCAATATCAAATATTATTTTGATAATTTCCTGTTCACCAGAACTTAATGCCTTGAAAGGCAGTATTATTCCCTCATCAGTTTTGTATTTAAATTCGCCTGGATTAGCTGGGTCTATGTCTTGTAATTCTTTATCTTGTAGTAGTTTCTTGAATATAGCTTTGTATTTATCTAGTGGATGTGGCAATTTTAGTAATATTTCGCGTCCCTTTTTTTCTTGGTTGTTTTTTACTTCCTCAGCTAATTTTGTATTATATGCAGCCACTTTTTGATGAATATAATTCATAAAATCTTGCCATCTATTTGCAAAATTTTGACAATAAAACGTGCTTGGTGAATCTTGGTCATCTGGATCAGAGGTTTGATAATTTATTTTGTTATATTTTGTAGTTGTAATATTTCTATCAGAATCAATCTGAACTAATGATCCAACATATTTACCCCGACCAAAACTACGACTTTGCATGTATTGATTTAATATTTGATTTGACTGTCCCTGAATCACATTAATTGAATCATCATTAAATCTCTGTTTTTCTTCATCTTTAGTGGCTCGAATCTCTAGCGACATTTGAGGACTACCTTGAAAAGTTTGAATAATAGCCTCTTTCAGTCTTGTTTTACCTGAACCATTCGCTCCAGCAATAATTACAACATTACTTAAGTTCTCTATTTTTAAATTTTTAATTGGAGGATAATTTGCAATACTTATCGTTTGTATTCTCATAGAACTATAGTAAGTTTTTAATTTCCAACATTATATTTTTATTTTCTAAGTCTAACTTTTCCATCTCTTCCAAAATCTCATTCGGCTCGCGCAACACCACCTCATCATTTTTATTTGGATTTTTGACTGACAGATCATAGGTTTTTTCGTCTACGTCTTTAATATCTACTGTCCAGGAATTTCGGCTATCAGCTTTGTCTTTTTGCAAAGTCAAAAATTCTGCCAAATCATTTTCATTGATCGGATTGGTTTTGCCTAAGTTGCGGTCAAGGTTAAGCTGGTAAAACCAAACCTTCTGGGTTGCTGAACCTTTTTGGAAAAATAAGACTACGGTTTTGACTCCAGCTCCGGTAAAAACGCCGCCTGGCAAATCCAAAATCGTATGCAGGTTGCAGTTTTCTAAAAGCAGTTTGCGCAGGGAAATGGAAGCATTGTCGGTATTGGACAGAAAAGTATTTTTAATTACAATCCCGGCTTTACCTCCTGCTTTTAGAGATTTTATAAAATGTTGCAGAAATAAAAAGGCGGTTTCACTGGTTTTGATCGGGAAATTCTGCTGGACTTCTTTGCGTTCTTTGCCGCCAAATGGG
The DNA here is from genome assembly GCA_012797845.1 of Candidatus Beckwithbacteria bacterium. NCBI lineage: Bacteria > Candidatus Beckwithiibacteriota > Candidatus Beckwithbacteria bacterium. Next base: position 8,516 of record JAAZOH010000002.1, on the reverse strand, counting down.
GGATTGGTCAGCACCACATCAAAGCGGTCTTTTTCCTGGATATCCAAAATATTTTCAGAAAGGGTGTTGGTATGCAAAATATTGGGGGCATCAATGCCATGCAGGATCATATTCATAATCCCGATGATATACGCCAGCGATTTTTTCTCTTTACCAAAAAAGGTTTGCTTTTGCAAAGTTGTGACGTCATTGGTCGACAGTGGCCGCAAGTTGCGCATATACTCAAACGCCTCGATCAAAAATCCGGCCGAACCAACCGCCCCGTCATAAACTTGATCTCCAATCTGCGGATCAACTACTTTGACAATAGTTTTAATCAGTGGTCTTGGTGTGTAGTACTCGCCACCATTACGGCCGGCATTACCCATATTTTGGATTTTGGCTTCATAAAGATGCGACAGTTCATATTTTTCCTGCTGGGAGCGGAATTTCATCTGGTCGATAATGTCTAAGACATTTCTTAGGGTATAGCCACTTTGAATTTTGTTTCGCAGCTGGGAAAATATTTCTCCGATTTTATATTCGATTGTATCTGGGCTTTCAGCTTTTTCTCTAAATTTTTTGAGATAGGGGAACAGTTGACGGTCAACAAAGTCTCTAAGGTCATCACCAGATAAAGCCTGATTGTGATCCAGTTTACCATCTTGAGTTTTTGGACAAGCCCAAGATTCCCAACGAAATGCTTCATCAATTAAAAATCGATATTGCTTCCCAGCCAAGGCAGCTTCAGTTTTTTTATCTTTTTCATAATCATCCAAATATTTTAAAAACAAAATCCAGGAGGTTTGCTCGATATAATCAAGCTCGTTACTCACTCCTGCATCTTTCCATAAAACATCATCAATATTTTTGAAGGCTTGTTCGAACATGGCTACTCCTTATAAAACTTTTCATATACTTGTTTAATTAAAAACATAGCATAATCGAAGTCATTTTTAGATAGGATAGTATATCTACATAACTTACCCCAATTATTTTCTTTCCATGGTCGTAGTTTTATTTTATTCTCTGGATCATTTAGATCTTTTTTATCAACTCTTACCAAGTCTAACTCCAGTTTAGATTTATAAACATTTAACGTACAAAGATTATATGACCCAATTTTGTATCCTACATAAAATTTATTAAATTTTTCTTCAATTCTTTCATCTATTTCTAGAATTCTAGGTCTTAAAGATTCAAATAAATCTCTTGAGTTTCTCCAATCTACTTTAAAAAGATCGCTAATTGTATACTTTTTAACCTCTTGTGAAACTTTGCTTATGGTTTTATTTTTACTAATTGTCTTAATCGATTCTGAAGCTTGGGGTGATTGAAGTTGGTTATATAAAAAAGTGTTATTGCTGTATTTTTTAACTTCCCAAAGTTCAATTGGTAAATCTTGAAAGTTAATAGCCTGCTGTTGATATTTGGTAAAAGAATTAGCGATAAAGATAACCCGTGATTGTGACCAATCTATATTCTCTCGCTTAAGATTTTGATTAGTCTTTTCATTGTATTCCAAAATAAAGTCAGCTTTATTATTTAGCATTAAAGCTAAATAAGCATAGCCTTGATCAATAACAGAAAAACTTCGATCTTTTTTATATTCAATAATCACAAAGGATTGAGTTTCTTGATCGTAAGCCAAAGTATCAATACGTAAGTTATTATGAGTAAATTCAGAACAAACAAATTGAAGATTAAAAATAGTAGTCAGATTATTTTCCGTAAGAGTTTGTATGTCTTTTTCCAAATCAATTTTAACTTCCTTAATTGATTCCAGCTTTTGTTTGTTGACTTTAAAGATTGGCATAATCCCTATAATTCTATATCCAAAGTTATATTTCCTCAACTAATAATAAAAATATAGTCTCTTAGCTCACTGCTTTTCTATTGTGTCACACGGTCAAGGCACAGCATCTGCATCCTTCAAAAAATCAGGACACAAATGCCGCACCTTGACTTCGTGTGTAGTAGGAATGGTTGAGCAGTGAGCTAGCTGCAAGCTTGGTGCTTAATTACTATTCCTGCAGTAGAGAAGGAGGATAGGGTTTATGAAATTCTCTCCTAAGGTTAAACAAAGTCTCGATCAGGTGGTCGAGAAGTTTAAGAATGGAGATTTATCTCCCATTACTAATACCGTCAGGATTCGGTTAGATCCCCAAGCTCCAGCTCGAAACTGGAGCTTAAGTAACCGGGTTCTAGCCTATATCCAGGCTGAAGAATTAGATTGCAGAGGTTTTAGACAATGGCAAAAGGCAGGTAGATTTGTCCAGAAAGGTAGTAAGGCTGTATATATCATCAGACCACATATGGTCAAAGATATTGATGGAGAAGCTGATCGGGAAGAATATACTTGTATAGGTTTTTATCCAGTACCGGTTTTTCCAGCCTCTGCTACCAAAGGGGAAACTCCTATTTCTCTATACACTCCTGCCAAATTACCCCCGCTTATGGATCTGGCTGAAAAACTAAAGATTAACGTTAGTTATACCCCTACCATAGAAGATAGGTATGGAGATTGTACTACTGATGGGACAAGGATCCGTTTAGCTAGTTTTGACCCCTCAGTCTTTTTCCACGAACTAGCTCATGCTATCCATGCCCGGATAAAAGGCAAATTGACAGCTGGGCAAAATGTTGATCAGGAAGTGGTAGCTGAATTTACAGCTGCAGTCTTAACTAATCTTTATGGATATGAAGACCATTCAGGCAGTAGTTGGAAATACATTAGCCTTTATGCCAAAGACCCACTGCTAGCTATTACTAAGGCTTTAGCTACAGTTGAACAAGTTTTGGAATATATCTACAGCATGCATGACATATCCAATATGTCTAGCATACATATGTAGTTGATATAGAAAGAGATTTATATTTTATTATCAAAAATTAAATAAAATTTACCTGTTGTTACTTTTGTAGCAGCAGGTATTTTTTTGTTCACTAACTAATATTTGCCTTGGGAACAAAGCATAAATTGGAGTTCCAGGTAGCCGTTTTCTAAAACCTGCCGTTGCATCGATAATCCTTGCGGTAGCAGAAAAATTTATCCAGGGATCCATCCATGTTTTATTAACACGAATTAAATAATGTCCGTTAGGATATTTTTTTGAACGTTTTATAAAGACAATGACCCCATTTGTATAAATTAGTTTTTTAAGTCTTGGTTTTAAGTATTTATAGTTATAGTTATAGCCTAAGTAAGATAGAATAGATACTAATTCTTTACAATAAAATCCCTGAGTTTGAGCTTTTTGATGATCGACTAATTTTAAAATTGCTTGATAGGATTTGTGGGTTAGCTGGGCAATACAAGCAAGACTACAACCGAGACTATCTTCTTGGGTAACAGAGTTCATAAACATTGCAAGAAACCCCGCCCTGTAAGGGCGTGGGAGGAATGCAATCCTTGTAAGCACAAAAACGAATGTTTTGGCAATTTGATAAACTTGAGAATATGGAAATTAAACATATTACTCACACTGCCTATGATATTACGTATCACTTTACTTTTATACCCAAGTATCGTAAGCGAAAACTGGTAGGAAACATTAAAAAACGTTTGGATGGCATGATTCGTTTTTGTGCGCAGATTAACAACTTTGAGATTGTGGAGCTTAACATCCAACCTGACCATATACACCTGCTGCTTGGAGCCAAACCCACATACAGTCCGAGTAGGATTATGCAGCTGATCAAAGGTGGTACCAGTAAAAAGCTGCGAGAACTGTTTCCAAGCTTGGAAGAAGCTGTCTGGGCAAATAGCTTTTGGTCTGAAGGGTACTTTGTTGGTACTGTTGGCCATAGGAATCTGAGTTCTGTGATTAAGTATGTACAAGATCAATAACATGTTTAGGAAACCACGGACTTTAGTCCGTGGAGGGTTCATATTGGTTCAACTCAAGTGTATTTTCTAAAATTCTAACGATTTCTCTAGATGGTAGCCTATTATTATTCTCTTGAAGTAATTTAAGTGCAGCTAATTCAAATTCAAAAATCCGATCAGTTGATATTTTTCTCATAACAATAAATATTTTTAGTATTTAAATATATAAACACTATATCATTTCTTCAAAAATACATTAACTTTTTCTAGCTCACTGCTTTTTCATTGTGTCACACAGAAAAAATTATATAGGGGAGTGTAAAAGGAGTTTGAATATATTATAGTTAGTGTAACTTAATCATTATCTACTATACAGGGAACTCCTATTTCTTCTAGTGTTAATCCTTGCGATATTCCTTTAAGTACCTGGTAGTGACGATGCATATATCCTATTATTTGTTCAGTTATTGGATGAATTTGTGTATCCATCTGTAAGACTGCCTCAAAATAAGAGAGTGACCAAGGAATATGATAAAGTTTTCTTTTTTGTTTAAACTCAGGAGATATTCTCCTTTTCATACTATAGCCGTGAAGAAAAGCAGGCAATACGGTTTTAAATGCAGTACTAAACTCAGGAGATAAATTAAGTTGACTCTCAATGATTGCCAAATCTACTTCAGCATCACCAGCATGTGCATCTTCCATATCCAGTATCGCAGATATACCCCATTTCTTTGTTGAATTAGCCATAACATTGAGAAAATGGCAATCACCATGTACTAAAACTGGAGTTGTGACTGAATCTAATATACCAATTTCTTGTTGCACTTTTTTTATTAAGATAGGCAATAGTACTTGGATATCAATGGCTTGATAGGGTCCAACTTGAATGTCCGAAGGAAGATTTGATACTGATTTTGCTCTTCGTAAAAATCTTTCCCAGAAAACATCACGCCATTCAGACCTAGGAGACAACTGATCCCCATTAATTTCTCCAAAACAAGGAAAATAACATTGGTGAATTCTAGCTAAATAATTTCCAAGTTGCAGAGCAATAGATTCTAAATCAATCTTAGATAATTCAGGTAACCGGTTATGTAAAACTGAATATAAGGTATCACCCGGAATAAGTTCTTTCACCATATACGTTATAAGTTGACCATCAATAAAAGTATCTCCTGAATCTAGGAGCGTTGGCACAGGTATTCCTGGTTGTTGCATAAGGATTTGCCTAATAAATAATTCCTTATCTCTTCTCTCTGGAGCATTAATGTAAATACTAGCAACTACTGGCTGACAATCGAAACAAGGAGAACAGATAACTTCGTTGATATTAATAATCCCCCCAGTTAAAGGATAGATGGTCGGTTCTTCACACTGAGTACATACGATATCTTTTTTATGTATTAGTGTTTGTGCTAGATGTTCAGGTGTTTCCATTTTTCAAATAAATAATATGTATATATTTATTGCGTATTATAATTTTCGTATTATAATAACACTAATTTAGTGTCCTATAAAGATAGTTATGAATAAAGAAACTCTTGCTGATACAACTGCTAGAGTTGCATTATGGCCTTATTGCAATTTATTTTGTAATTACTGCGGTGGTTCTTCTTATAGAAACGATGCGTTTCCAGCTGCTATGGAAGACTTTCGGAAAGCACCTATGCATGAAGGAAACCTCAGTTCTGATGATCTTCTAACTATACTCAGACAGCTACATGAACAGGGTGGAATGACTAAAATGAGAGGCACAGGAGGAGAACCATTATTGAGACATGATTGGGATAAAATTATTACAGAAATAAGCGAAATGGGATATAAAGAAGTGGATATTACTACTAATGGAATATTGTTAACAACTTACTTAGAAAAGAATGGTGGTTTACCAAAAGGATTAAATGTGCTTAAAGTGAGCCTGGACACATGTGATCCAGACAGTTTTCGGGAAATTACAGGAGGTGGAGATTTACATAAAGTATTGGAGGGAATTCGTGCTTCTAGCCAATTAATATATACACGCATAAACCGGGTATTATTACGAAGTGAAATGACCCCCTCAGAAATGGAACGTTTTATTGATTTTTGCCAGGGTTTAGGTGTTAAGCAAGTCCAATATTTAGACTTGGTACATTATCCAAACTTGGACAGAAGTGATAAATCGTTTTGGGAACGAGAGTTTGTTGCGTATCCAGAATTCCAAACTACAGTAACACAACTATATCCAAAGGCAAATTTTCATACTACTAGAGATCAATTTGGTGTTGCTTTCCATCGAGCACTATTACCTAATGGTTTAGTGCTTTCTTTTAAAGATAGTCGTTACACTATGAGAGATTCAGAGTGTTGGGATTGTCCTATTTTTTGCCAGGAGGGAAGATGCCTTGTTCGAGTAGCTACAGATGGCAATATAACTCTTTGCCCTGATTACCAAGGGGAGTTACCTAGTTTTAATGCAAGACAAGCACTACAAGATCATTCATTTCAGGATAGGGTCCAAGAACTTCAAACTATAATTGAAAGATCAGAAAAAGTTCGTACAATTGAATTGTTTACTCATAAACATAATTTAGAATTACCAGCTATTCACCAATATGAAAATTAAAGCCATTATCTATGATTGTGTTGGTCCGCTGCTTATTAAAAAAAAGAGTTGGAGACCATCAAAAATAGTTCTAGCTATTGATCATAAATGCGGTAGCGCTTTAAATGACAAGATTTTTTGGGATGAAATAAAAAATGGATACGGTAATAAAATAATTGATGTACAAGCATTAGCTGACAAAATTGCAGATGGATATAAGAAAAATATACAAATGTGGGAGTTTCATAACCAGATAAAAAATATCTATAAAACTGGGATTATTAATAATGGTACATTTACTATATTTGATAAATGGAGTCATAAATTTAAATTTGCTGATAATTTTAATGTCATGCTAAATTCTGCTAAATTAGGAATTAAGAAACCGGATAAAAAGATTTTCGATATTATGTATAGACGATTAGGTGTTAAGCCAGGTGAATGTGTATTCATCGATGACAGTAAACCAAACGTTATTGGTGCTAGAAAAGCGGGATTACTCTCAATTTTATATAATCCTACTAATCATCCTCGTTTTATAAAGGAATTTAAGAAACTGAAATCTAATTCTCTGTCCAAAATTTAATATTATGCCACTGGGTAGAGAAACACTTCACCCAAATACTGAACAACTAGTTCAATCTATTGTTGATGGGGAGAGAATTAATTCTCCGTTTGTAGCTTCTGCAATATTCAATCTTGCCAGAATACAGTGTGAAAGTTTCAGTAAAGAAACGATAGTAAGACAACCACCTAAAGTTGCTTTAGTCATCCCTTATCATCCTTTATATGAGATTGGAGGATTAGAAATTGGCACAAGAAAATTGGCACAAGGTCTTAAAGTACTCGGCCATCATACAGAGATTATTGCTAAAGGCATATATGAACATTCGGATCAAAGAGGGACACAAATTAGCCCCGAAGGAATAGTCGTACATGGCGTAGGAGCAGGGATTGAAGATATAATCAGCTATCTTTTAAAAAGACGTAGTGATTTTGATATTGTGCAATGGATGGAAGTATTTCCACCCATTCCAGAAACCCCTGAAACATATAATGATAAAGCTGAGCAACAATATCTAGCTTCAATATTATTAAGAACCTTAGGGATTAATACATACCTAAGTACTGCCACAAGTGGATCAATAACTAGAAGGGGAGTAAATCAAATTACTTGGCAATCGTCAAAAAAGCATCAACCTTTAAATGCATTACTCAATTGTGCTATGACAGGATACATAGGAGCTAATTCCGATATAGCTTTAGAGTATTCTGAGGCTGGTTTAACTAAACCTCAGATGAATTTTGAGATGGTACCATTCGGAGTTGATGATGAACATTTTAAACCTTGTTCAAAAAAAGAAAAGCAACACATACGTACTAGATTAGGAATTCCAATAGATAAAACCGTTATATTATTTATAGGTAGGTTTGTTCAACGAAAACAACCAGATGTGTTAATCAACATATGGAAAACCTTACCCTTAGATATCCAAGAAAAGGGCTACTTGGTTTTTATAGGTGGCGGAGCAGGACAAGGACAGCCAGATTCTATTTATAATGAAGTATGTATACAAATAGACAATTATAATAAACAAAGAATAACTCAAGGTCTTGGGGTTGGTATACATATTTTTAACAAAGTACCTCATGATCAAATGCCAACTTATATCCAGGCCTGTGACAGTTTTTTCTTTCCCAGTACAAGAGAAGGTCTCCCTTTGGTTATTCCAGAGGTCATGGCTTGTGGAAAACCAGTTTTTGCATCTAATATTCCAGGAATACGTGAAGTAATTTCTGATCCTGAAATAGGAATTATGTTTGATCCTAATAATCCAAAGCAAATTAGAGACTATTTAATTGACTTTATTTCCAATCCTTGTAAATATGCTAGTTTTGGAAAGACTGCTAGAGAGCATGTAAAAAGATATTGGAATTGGCATTCAATAGCTTCTAAATTAAGCAATGTGTATTGCAAACCTAATAAACTACACACGGTCTAAAGACCGTGGTTTTAATCCTTCTCTGGCATAATTTCTTTATTGTCTTTAATGTACTTTTTTATTTGTAAGTAATTGGTTTTACCTATGGTTTCAGCAAAGTAGCCATCAGCCCAAAAAC
>JAAZOH010000001.1 GCA_012797845.1 Candidatus Beckwithbacteria bacterium | reverse complement strand
TTGCTGCATAAGCCTACTATCAAAACTGGGCTTAGCTTCGCAAATAGCATTAAGCTCGCAAGAGTGGCGATAACCCCAACCATCGCGGATAATTAACATAACTTTGGCTTTTGAGTTTTTAGACATTTGTTTTTGTCATTTTAAACTTGTTGAGAAATCTTGCTAAAAGATTTTTCGATTTTGCTTAAAACGACAATTAGTATTATGTTTTTGGATTTTTTAAAACAACTAATTTTTCATCTTCATACATAATCAACCAATATTCTTGTTCTACTAACATTTTAGTCAAAGGGTAAGGTTTATTCAAAATGGCAAAATCAAAATCTTGAGCCATAAAAAGTTCCCGCCAACCAGGCTGAGTATACACCATTTTGGCATAGTCGCTAAACGGTTCTTGACCATTTTGATCTCGCCATACTGTCATCCGTCCATCAATATACATTGGCACTTGCGGGTAGCGGTATTCTAAATAGCCACCGAGACGGTAGGCATTAAAAATTTTACCTTTGATTTTATTTTCTTGTAAAAAGCTAATAAGACCTTCGCTGCACAAAACTTCAGTATTACAGTAGCTAGCCCAGTTTTGGGCTAAAATATTTTGCTTTGGTAGATGAAATAACAAAGCATAAATAGTGATAGTTAATAGCAATCCTATGTTAATCAACTTTACATATGCTTTAGAAATTGATAGCGATAAGCAGTTAATAAAATGTGGTAAGGAAAGTAATAAAAATAAAGGGATAAAACGCCGGGCTTTTAACGCCATAAGGTTGATAATTGCCAATACTAAAAATTCTCCAATATACGTTTTTTGGCTTTTTTTTGCTGTAAGCCAAAATAAGAAGCTATAGCTTAAAAAAGCTATCATCAGTGGCGTTGAAAGCGGTAAGGGCTGCCACTCATAAATTTGCGAAAAACTAGGTGAACTAAGATGAGCAATAGCTGTTAGGTGTAACTGATAAAAATAGGGGTTTAAAAAAGTTACTGCTCCTGATAGAGCTATAGTTGCAATAATCAACTTACTTTGCTTTTTTTTGATTTTGTCCTGATATAAAAGCGGTAGCAAAAAAACAGCCAGTATCAGAAATCCAATCGCAAACTCTCCATGAATATTAGTCCAAAGTAGAAATAGTGGCGGAATGAGGTAAAGATAGATTTTTTTAAAGTTGGCTTGATAGTTTTTCAAAAAAAACCAAAGTAAGCAGGTAAAAAATAAGCTGACCAACTTGCTCTTATAACCTAAGTTTAGCAGTGGAGCATTAAAGGCCCAAAAGATTAAAACCATCAGTGCGGCTAATTCTTTTTTGGCAAGAGTTAGATAGCAAAGATACAAACTGCCAGCAATCAATAAGGAACCAATTATAGAAAGCAATTGAAAACTACCTAGTTTAAATAATAAGGAACTGATAATATCAAACCCCCAAGAGTGGTTGGCCCAGATAAAATTGGGCATTTGAAAAGAAAAAGTATTGGCTTTTAAAATTTGACCGTGCTGCCAAAAGTAATCACCGTAACGTAAATGCCAACCTAGATCAGCATCTAAAACCGGATACAAAAACAGAAAAAAAATAGAAGTAAAAACTAAGAGATGGTTCAGCCAAGTTAATAACTTGGCTGAACCAATGTGTACATCTTTCATTAAGGCTTATTTTAGCAGCTGTTCAACCAGTCGGTTAGTGTAACCCCATTCATTGTCGTACCAGGCATAGACTTTGACTAAGTCACCATCAATCACTTGAGTTAAAGACAGATCAACTAAAGCTGAGGCCTCACAACCAATTACATCCGAAGATACAATTGGTTTTTTGGTTACCCATAGATAGTGTTTAAACCGTTCACTTTCCGAAGCTTCGCTAAAAGCATTATTAACTTCTTCAACCGTAGTTCTGGTTGAAACAATAAAAGTAAAATCAGTCAGTGAACCAGTAGCCACTGGCACTCTAATAGCAATGCCATCAAATTTATCCTTAAGCTGAGGGATTACTTCGGTGGTAGCAATCGCTGCTCCAGTTGAAGTTGGGATCACATTTTGAGCTGCTGCTCGAGCCCGGCGTAAATCTCGATGCGAACCATCGTGTAATGACTGATCTGAAGTATAGGCATGCACCGTGGTCATGGCAGCTTTTTCGATCCCAAACTTATCTAAAATAACTTGAGTCACCGGTGAGACACAGTTGGTTGTACATGAAGCATTAGATAAAAGCTGTTTGCCTTCGGCCTCTTGATCGTTGATTCCCAATACTACTGTTTGGATATCTCCACCTTTGGCTGGAGCCGATAAAACTACCCGATTTACTCCATCTCGCAAATGTTTACGCAAACCTTCTTCATCAGTAAAAGCCCCGGTCGATTCGATGACCGTTTCTACTTGATAATCACCCCAAGGAATATTGGCTGGTTCTTTATCGCCATGAATATGAATCCGATGGCCATTAATAATCATCGTATCTTCACCCTCTACCTCAACGCTGCCATGAAACCGGCGATACATAGTATCAAATTCAAAAATATGAGCCCAGCCTTTAGCATCCATTTTGCCGGAAGTATTGATAATAGGTACTTCGATTTGGTCACTATATTTTTCCATAATGACTCGAAGAGCTAAACGGCCAATGCGGCCAAAACCATTTATACCAACTCTTTTCATATATGTAGTGTCATCCTGAGCGTAAGCGAAGGATCTTTCTCTGCTTACAACCCAAATGACAAGGCAGATAAATTATAAATAATTCTATATTTCATCTTATCATTCTTGACAAAGAAGAAGAAGAAGATAATTCCTCCAAATTTAACAAATCTCAAATCTTCTTGTCCAGATTGTAAAAAATGTCTCATCCAGATAAACCAAATTTCTATATTGAGCCAGGTACTTCACCAGAATACAACCTAGTAGCTTTACAAAGCTTTGCTCAGGCAAAAGAGTTTGCTGATGATGTTTTATCTATCCATGAACAACAAGACACGCAAGATGTCTCTGTAACTCTAGGAAGCATGTTTTGGAACCCTCATTTTGGCATGAGTGGTTGCGACCAATTTACAATAGGTGGTCAAAAATTAAGGTTTTTTTATTGCTTAGCTTCATCGGGTGAAGATATATCTCATCTTTTAGCACAATTATTAAGAGAAAATCCAGAAGAAACTGAAGTAAGTAAAGAGGGCTTTCTCCAAAGATTTATAACATACACTTTAACTGAATATAATCAAATAATAAATAGAGCTAAAACAAAAGATAAAAAAGAGGAAAGAAAACAAGAATTACTTAGGTTTTATCTTAGAATGAATGAGTTGTATCAAGAGAGAAAATAATCTTGAACCGCATAAGCTTTTGTAAAATAACACCGTTGATTAAAAAGACTCTGATGTTAGCTTACAGCCACATTGAGAATGACAATACTATAAATCTTCGATTTTCCCCAACCGCCGCACATGCCGTTCTTCCTCAGAATAAGAAGTGTTTATAAACGTTTTTACCAACTGAAAGCATTTAAATTTTTTAATATGATCAGCAGCAATGCATAAAACATTGACATGATCATGAGCCGTAAAACTAGCTACTTGCTGATGAGTAAAACCAATGGCTGCCCTAATTCCTTTAGTTTTATTAGCAGCGATACATACTCCGGCTCCAGACCCACAAAATAGCACCCCTCGATTTTGAGGATCTTCTAAAATTTTAGCAGTAAGTAATGTAACAAAATCAGGATAATCATCATCAGGATCAAGCTCATAAGCCCCTAAATCTTTATATTCAATTTTTTTGGAAGCCAGCCAAGCTTTAAGCTGGTTTTTTAGCTTGAGTCCTCGATGATCAGTAGCAAGATAGAGCATAAGTTTTTTGTGTCATTCTGAGTGAATCCGCCAGCTGGCGGAGAACAAAGAATCTTTTGTTTAACTAGATCCTTCGCTGCACTCAGGATGACACAAATTTATTTTTTCCCAATTTTAAATTCTGATTTCTACCGTGTATATTTTTTATCAACCTTACTTTTAGGATATTTTAGTTTGACTTCTTCTCGCTCTTTATTAAATAAATTAATAGCTCTTAAGACCTCTTCTGGGGAATTAGTAATCTCAAAAACCTTATCATCATTAGCTCGCATCATCATATTTTTATAAAAAGCAGCAATCACATCATGCCAAAAATTACCATATAAAATAAACGGTTTGTGATGGCCATAATAAAGCCGAGCTAAACACCAAGCTGTCCCAAACTCGGAAATTGTACCTGTTCCTCCATTAAAAATCACATAGCAATCACTTTGCTCCATTAAAGTAAACATCCGCTCAATATAGTTATGAGTTTTGATCTCTTTATCAGTTTGGTTTTTGACATACCGTCCTTCAAAGCCTGGAGCATTTTTAGGGTCAAAGGTAACTGATAAGGTTTTACCTCCAACTGATTCCGCCCCTTGAGTGGCTGCCAACATCACCCCTGGCCCTCCACCATTAACAATAGTGTAATCATGTTCGGCTAAGGTTTGAGCTACATTAAAGACTTCCTGATAGAGTATCGATCCATCAGCTGCTTCAGCTCCTCCAAAAATAGCAATATGTTTAATTTTGCGCATAGCTTTTTTATAAAAATAAACTATTTAAGTCTAACACAAAAACGAGGCTAGATCTTTTTAAAGATCAAGCCTCGTCGACAGGTTTAGGAATCTTGAGGTTAACCTTGTAAAACTTTTTCAGCTCCCATTTCTTTATTACCATCTTCAACTTCACGAGTAATAATGGTTTGAGAGTAGCCAGTCTTATCATCCTTAGATGAGTAATAGAGCTCACCATTTCCGTCAGTCATTTGCAACCGGCCAATTGAAACGTGTGTACCATCATCTTTTTGAAGCCAGGCTTCGTAATAGTATCCTTTTTGTAAAGCAGCAAGATTAGAAACCATAATTTTCTGATAATATGTTCCATCGCTAAAGGTTGAGGCAGTAGTCCCACTGCCAGTTTGACCTCCTACTGCAGCTAGCGGTTTGATTTGTTGATTGGCTAGATGTTCATTAATCTCCTTCTTTTTGGCTTCGATTTCTTCATCAGACAATGGTTGAATAGTATCTCCGGTTTTACGTACCACGCTACCATCTTCCTGGGTAATGATTTCTTCTACTGGGGGGATAGTTTCTTGAGTGTTATCTGTATTACGACTGCGATTCCAGAGATAGGCTCCAACTAAAACCACAATAATTGCACCGACAATCATCCACTGTTTCATGGGTTGCTTCACCTCCTCTCAAGAGTGAGATTTTTTAAAAAAACCTGCACCAATAACATACTCATAGTAATTTTTATGGGCAGGCAGATTGCTTACTTTATATCTAAAAATCCCAGTGTCTGTCAATGAGGAATTTGTTTGCTATACTTTTAGCATGAAAAAACTTATGCTAATTTTTTTATCGCTATTGCTGTTTACTGCTTGTACGGTTGATTCTCCTCTTACTACAACCAACAATTGGCTTAAAGATTGGAAAAATGATCAAAATCAAGAGGCTGCCAGTTTATTGGTAAATAATGAAAACAATCAAATTAGCCAACTTTCCAATCAGCAAAAAACTACCTTTATTAAAAATTTTGAAGATACCTATGGCCAGATTCAGGACTTTAGTGTCCAAAATGCTATTCCGCTTTCATCTGATGGGCTTAAACCATATAACGTTTCCGAAGGCTACGAAGTTTATTACACTCAAGTTTCTCAAAAACAAGGTGAGCAGCATTTGAAACTAATTTTAGTGAAAATTGATGGAGCTTGGAAAATTATTACTCCGACGCTTTGACCATAGCTTGCAATTGTTTCAAGCTAGTGGCTTCATCAACGCTCTTATCATCCCGAAATTTGATAAAACGAGGAAAACGCAGCGATAGTTGTGTTTTATAAAGCGGTGATCGGGAAATTGAATCAGCCCTGATTTCGACTAAAATTTGTGGTTTAAGCCAGACATCGGGTATCAAAGTTTTATCCACTACATAGTCAGTTGGTTTATGAGTAATTTCCACCGCCTTACTCCGTTTAACTAGTTCAACAATCTTATCTTCCGAAAAACCAGAACCAACTTTAGATAAAGATATAATTTGACCATTACTGGGCACACCAACTAAAATCTTACCCATCCCAAACTTAGTCCACTTGCCCTGACCCTTGAAATAGCCCATGACAATAGCATCTACTGTATCAGCCATTTCTGATTGCATGCCAATTTTATATTTGACCCAGGTGAAATCTCGAGCGCCAGCTTTATATGGCGCTTGGATTTTTTTAGCCATCAGCCCTTCCAAACCTTCCTGAGCTACTTGATTAAAAAAAGCTTTAAAATCTTCTGGGTTATCAACTATTTTTTGCTCCGTCAAAACCAATTGATTTGAAGTGTTTTTACTAAAAACCTGTTCCAATTGCTGACGCCTTTTTTGCTCAACATTACTAAGCAGTGATTTACCATTTAGATACAGTAGGTCAAAAATAAAAGCTTTGAGGGGAATCTCTTCTTTAACTTTGCCAATATTGTGTTTGCGTTTGCGTTTGACTGTCTCTTGAAAATCGAGAGTTTGACCAGTTTGGGGGTTAAAAGCTAGAGCTTCACCATCTAAAATTGCTGAATCAACAGGTAAGTTTTGCGAGGCTTCAACTAGGTCTGGAAACATATAGGTCATATTTTCCATATTGCGCGAAAAAATCTCGACATAGCTTTTTTCTGTCTTTGTTTCAAATAAACCCAGTTCAACTCCGGTTTCTGATTTAAACTGTTTGCTTTTATCAATATGGATCTGGACTCTAAAACCATCAAATTTTGGTTCCATCGCAGCCTCACCACCCATCTTGTCTAGAATTTCTTGGGGATTAAGAAGAGGAGTAGCTCGACAAGGTACAATTGGCGTACCAGTCTGAGGAGTCATTTGTTCCACGCCAACTAAACCTGATTTCTTGAAAATTTGGGCAATCTGGCCAATATCAGCTCGAATATTGTAGGCTCTTTCTAGTGGCGACCGAAGCGATTTATCCCCTGTTTGCATCCAAGACAGGGCATCCAAAATTGTCATATCTGAAAAACCCAAGCGTAATTTTTTGACTGGAATCCTGACTAAAAATTTAGCACTAACCTTGTCCATACCGGTAAGCAACTTAGTCATACCAACAATCTTACGTTCCTGACTACCCTCGCCTTCTTCTTGGGCAATCTGGCATAGCTGATCATAGACCTGACTAACAGTTAGATCAGATTGGATAGCAGTCCTCTTTTCTAACAGAGCTTGCATGGTTAAACCGATATCACCTTGGGTTTTAAATTCATTAGTCACTACCTCAACTGATTGATTAGTCACTTGGGCTAAAACTCGCAACATCATTTTTTCAGCTAAGTTTAGCTCTAAACCCATAAATTTGGGCTTAAGCATACCTAGGCTCAAATAGCAGATTTGATCAATTTCAGAAGCTTCAGCTTTAGCAAAAAGCTGAGCCAGTGCTTCGGTCATAGCCAGTCTTGAATCAAGTGATTCAATGGTTTGAAGATAAGTCGCAAAGTTGTTAAATTTCACAGGTTTTGGTGGCAGGATAATTTGTTAATAAACTAATTGTATAGTAAGAAATATTTCAATAACGCTGAAATTTTACACTTTTTTCGAGGCATTATTTGTCGATAGTACTAATAAGTACTTGAGATAAATAATAACGAAGAAAAAAATGTGAAAGATCAAGTTAGCAAAGATTTGTTACTATGCAATTAGTTTATAATTGAAGTTAACTGAGTTTAAGCACATAGTAAGCTCCCTTTGTCTTGCCGATCTTTTCTACCAATTCTTTTTCAATAAGACCCTTAAGTTCCCGCAAAATAGTATCCTCAGATACCATAGGAAAAATTTTGATGGCATCTTTCATAAATAGAGCTTCGTGTTCTCGCATAAACTCAACCAGTTTGATTTGCCGTTCAGATAAAGAAATTTGTTGGCCTAAGCGGTTAAGCATCCGTTCATCCATTGAAAGCTCTTTAACCTTTTGCCTGACTGCTTCCAATTCTTGAGCTAAACCAAAACAGAAATACTCCAACCATTCAGTCAAATCACCATTATTGTTGGTAACGCTTTGCAAGGCTTGATAGTATTCTCCTGGTTTTTGATCATAGTGTTCTTCCAAAGAGAAAAAGCCTTTGATGTCGTAGTTCTCACGGTGCAAAACCAGAGTAGCCATAGCCCGAGCTACCCGGCCATTACCATCGACAAACGGATGGATTCGAGCTAGTTCATAATGGGTAATACCAGCTCGCAATACTGGATGAACATCTTTACTGACAAAAGAGTTAAGCCATTCTAAAAAATGTTCAATTTGAAAAGGTACTTCAACTGGATTCGGTGGCGTAAAAGTTACTTCTCCTGTAGCGGCATCTTTGACTACTACTCGGCTTTGGCGGTAAATCCCAGCTCTTTCTGGTTCCAAAATTTTATCAACGGTCAGTTTATGAATATGTTTGATCTCTTCATCAAGATACCTAGTAAAACGCTGAGTGTTTGCTTTTAAAGAATCAATATATTCCAAAACCTTACGGTAGTTTAAAATTTCTTGAATATCACGATCTCGGGCTGTCACTCCAGTTTGAGCAGCCACGGTTTTGGCTGATTTGTGAAAGCCTCCTTCTTCCAAATTCTCAAAAATCATTTTGGCTTGGGACAGCGATAAGTCGTTACCTTCTAGATGAGTACCGTAGTGGACCGTCCGGATAGTCGCATCTTGCTGAAAGGTTTTTTCCCAAGCCGGAATCAGCGGAGCACTGTCAATGACAGCCTTTGAGCCTTCAATACTACCAATATGGGTAAGTAACTTGTTGCTGATATTAAATTTTGGTTCAAACACGTTAGTAGGCAGTATTTAGAATGGAGTATGCAGGGAAATTATGTTTTGTAAACCCTGTTTTCTGCATACTGTTTACTCTATACTCAATCTTATTCTTGCATTATTTGCGGAAATTTTCAAGCAGGAGAAAGGATTATTGAACCATCAGCTTCAACTGATATTTTG
Organism: Candidatus Beckwithbacteria bacterium; assembly: GCA_012797845.1. NCBI lineage: Bacteria > Candidatus Beckwithiibacteriota > Candidatus Beckwithbacteria bacterium. Next base: position 15,618 of record JAAZOH010000001.1, on the reverse strand, counting down.
CCTAAATGTTTTATTTCACTGGCATTAAATAATAAATCTATCCCAATTCCACTAGGTAAGTAAGCATGTTCTACAAACCAGTCAGCTAATTCTTGTGCTTCTTCTTCTGGCAATTCTCTGACTACCCATCTCATTGCTTGTTCAAAACCCACACGATAGACAGGCTCTTGAATTTCAATAGGCTCTCCAGTTAATGGATCAAATGGGTGAAGTTTTTTTGATGGTTGATTAATAGGCCCTATTGCAGGCAATATTACTTCATTCCATAAGGCTCTAATATGTTCTGGAGCTGAACCAGCCGGAGTATTAATTATTTGGATAAAACATCGGGAAGGTTCAGGAATTTCACTCTGTTTACTTCTTTGAAACTCTTGATTAGCCATATTATCTTATATTTATATCCTATTTTTTTATTTCCTGCCATAGTATTTCGGGTACAATCTTAGCCAAATCATCCGCATTAAAAAGCGGTCCAACTGTCTGGTAAAGTTTATCTCCAGCTAAACCATTGATATAGGCTCCGGCAGCTGCCGCTGTAAATAAATCATTAGTACAAGCTAGTACTGCTACCAGTCCAGCCAGCACATCACCTGTGCCTCCTTTAGTCATACCCTCATTACCGGTTTGATTATAAATAACTCGACCACCAGGAGAAACAATAGTGTCAACTTTGCCTTTTAATAAAATAGTGCAATTATAAGTCTGAGCCATTTGCATAATAGTTTCATCTTGGGCTTCAAGTTCAAATAAAGTTTTAAACTCTTTATGATGCGGAGTAATAATAACCTGATTTAAAGATTGTAATACTTCAGGGTTGATAACCTGCAAAGCTCCGGCATCAAGCACCCATTTTTTATCTGGAAATTGTTTCAGTAGTTGTAAAACAGTTTTTTTAGTTTCTTCACCAGTTTCGCCAGTTCCGGTAAAATTAGCATCTCCTCGTACCATGCCAGGCCCAATTAATACCGCATCGGATTCAGTAATATAGTCGGCTTCTTTACCTAGAGGAATATTGATAAAAGCATAGAGATTTTTTTCAAGATGTTCGACCAGTTTTTGGTTTTCAACTACCGAGGCGTAGTACACCATATCAACAATCCGGGAAGCAACAACTAAAGCCCATAGTGAAGCTCCATGAAAAAGTTTTGAACCGCCAACAATAGTCAGTCGTCCATTCTGACCTTTATGAGAGTCTTTGTTGGGTAGTTTTAATTTTTGTAAAAAAGCAGCCTCAACGTATTCCATAATTTTCAGGGAAAAATTCTAACTAGCTTTAACACATTTTACAATTGTATCACCTGTAAATCGGCCAGCATTTTTTTGCCAAACAGTTTAAGATCGGTGGTTGTCATAATAGTTTGCTGCTTGCCAATAATTCGCAACACAATTTCTTGATGTGGATGATCCAGCTCGGAAAAAATGTCATCTAGCAGCAACACTGGTTCTTCCTGAGTTTTAGTTTTGACAAAAGTCAGTTCCCCTAATTTTAGCGCTAAAACTGACATCCGCTGTTCACCTCGAGATCCATAGGTAGCTAAAGCTGTTGGCTCTTCACTGTCATGCTGGTGCATAAAAGTAAAATCATCACGGTGCGGCCCTACTAAAGTCACGCCAGTAGCCACCTCAGCAGCTTGGTGATTTTTAAGCCGCTGCAAAGAAATCCGGTTTGGTTTATAGGCAAAGCTAAATTCCGGCAATAAATCATCATTACCATTAGTACCAAGCAGTTGATGTCGAAAGGAAGCTTGAGCAGCCAAACGATTCAAAAAGTCTAGATAATCAGCCCGTTTTTGACTAATTATTTCACCATCTTTGGCTAGGAGCCGATCCCAAAATTCCAACTGACTTATTTTGGCTCTACCTTCAGAGATAGCAGTCAAAAGTTTGTTGCGTTGACGCACCCCTTTTTGATAAGACAGCAGTGACCGATCATATTCACTATCAATTTGGGACAAAACCATATCTAAATAATCACGACGCCGACTAGGACTACCTAAAACTAAATCAATATCTTGAGGTTGGAACAAAACTATTTTCAGTCTGCCGATAAAATCTTTACGCCGCTTAGCTACCCCACTTAACAAAAACCGTTTTTTAGCTACTTTTTTACCCTGCCATTGGCCTCTGGTTAAAACTATTTCTAAACTCTGACCATCAACATCAGCACTCACCCTACCAAAGTCTTCGCCAAAGTGCACCATTTCTTCATCACGACCGGCTCGAAAACTTTTTCCAATCGCCAGTAAAGTCACAGCTTCAACCACATTGGTTTTGCCAATAGCATTGGGTCCAATTAAAACTGCGGCATTTTTACTAAAAGCAAAACTTTGCTGTGTATATGAACGAAAGTTGTGAAGTTGTAAGGATTGCAAGCGCATAATGTCCTATTTCTGGCAGTGCGGGCAAAAGAAGGTGCCTCGACCTCCTAGCTGTATTTTAACAAGTTTCGTCCCACAATGGGAACAAGCTTGGCCATCTCTTTTATAGGTTAGAAAATGGTTTTGATATGAGCCCAACATCCCATCCAACTGCTTATAGGTACTTTCTGAGGCTCCACCATGAGCAATCCCGGCTGCAATAACTGTATTTAAACTGTCATGTAATTTTTTAATCTCAGATTTATTTAAACTATTAGCTGGCCGACGGGGATCAATCCTGGCTAACCATAAACCGTCATTGGCATAAATATTGCCAACTCCTGCCAGTAGTTTTTGTTCCATAATGACAATCTTGACCGGCCGACTGGATTTAGCAAGCATTTGGGCTAAATAAGCAGGAGTAAACGATTTTTTGAGCGGTTCAATTGGACTAAAATTAGCCAGTTCCTGATCCAGCTGTTTTTTGTTTAGTACAACTTTGAGCCAACCAAAGGTACGCTGATCATTAAAAAATAGTTGGCTTTTGTCGGAAAAACTAATCTGAACTCTGGTATGTTTACTAGGCAGTGCATTGATCCAATCCAAGGTTGGATGACCTCCTACAATTTTTTTTGCTTTCTTACCTTTTTTGCTATCACCTACATAAATGAGCTGACCAGTCATTTTTAAATGGACTAGCAGAACTGGCCAGGGATTTTGAAAGTGGAATATGATAATTTTGGCGCGGCGACTAATACTTTCAACTGTTTGCTGATTGAGTAGTGTAACAGAGCCAACAAAATTTTTAGCTCGATACACTGTAATCTTGGTAATAGTTTTGCCAATCAAAACGGTTCGTAGCTGTTTGGTCAGGGTTTCAACCTCTGGAAGTTCTGGCATAATTAAGCAATATAGTACAATAAGTTTTTGCAGTATAAACTAAAATTGGTATTTTATGAAGATATTTAAAAAAATCTTCCGCTCAGTCTACAAAAAAATGGTAGTGGCCAAACAGCAGGAGCTGATGTTTTGGGTATTGTATTCGTTTTTATTTATCTTTGTCTTGGCTAGAATCTACGTTTATTTTCTTCCCCATGTTTCAGTTTTGTCACTGCTTAGTACGAGTGGTGGTCATATCCACCATTTTGTCCTGGGGGTGATTTTGCTAGCCATTGCTGGTTTTGCCGCTTTAAATGATTATCATCATAAACATCCTAAACAAACAGCTATTTTGTATGGCTTGGGCTTGGGTTGGGCGTTTGATGAATTTGGAATGTGGATTTATCTACGAGATAATTACTGGGTTCGCAAATCCTATGACGCTATTATTATTATCACTTTACTCTTAGTTTCCTGGGTGTATTTTGGTAATTTTTGGAGCACAGTTTTTAACAAACTCCGAATTAGGTTTCATAAAAAAATTAGCAAAATCTCCGCATAAAAAAACAATCCCTAAGTTTGAGACTTAAGGATTGTTGTCTTTTTCCGACAAAGACGGATTAGTTAGCTTTCTTCAAAACTGGCATGCCAGTTCTCTCAGTTTCAACGACTTTATAGCCAGCTGGAACTGCATCCAGAGCATTATCGCGAACTTCTCGGGCAAAAAAGTAAATCCGTTGTTGTCTGCCACCACGAAGGGTAACATCTCGGTAGTGTAGATAGTAATCTACATTCTTAGAATTAGTAAATTTGTAGGCCATTTAATATCACCTCCCCCCGAGAATACGTGTTTGCTTGCTTAGTTCCTCTGTTAAACAGAGGTGTGGCTTCATACTAGAGGAAAATGCCTGTTCTTGTCAAGGGTAAGAATGCAAAATTAGGCCTTTGGCCAGATTTGCCGACCTGATTTTTTCTCTTTCAAAATAATAGCTTGGGTAGGACAGGATTGGGCTGCTAGCAAGATAAGCTCACTACTATCGCCTGTTTCGTTGATAACCTCAGCTACGTTGTCTTGATTTAAGCTAAAGGTATTCATAGCTACCGCCACACACGAAGCCGCGGCAATACATTTTTTTTGGTCAATACTAATGTCGTAATCAGTCATACTATTTAGTTTAACTTTTCTGTATAGATATTGTCCTCGGCAATTTGTTTTGCAATTAAAATCTGCTTAACTTCATCAATCATAGCTCGATTGCCACAAATATATACCTGATGATTAGAAAAGTTTACTTGTTCTTTGAGCCAATTAGTGACCCGACCATAGTAGTAAGGATTTTTATTTTCTTTTGACAAACAAAGTTGATAGGAAAAATGTGATAATCGCTTGGTCAAATGTTCCCAATCATCCTGCCAAAAAATGTCCTTATCATGACGTAGTCCCCAAATTAATGTGATTGGCTGTTTACTCCGTAAGACTGACAACATAAACCGAAAGGGGGCAATACCAACTCCGGTAGCAATAAATAGAGTAGGCATATCTTTATTTGACAATAAAAATTTACCCATGGGCATAAGAGCTGGGGTTTTAGTCCCAAGTGGAGCAGTAGCAGCAAAACTAGATCCAATCCCAGCACTACTTGTATCAATACAGAGCTTGATTGTTCGCAAATCCGAAGCTTGCCAGGCAACTGAGTAAGCTCGAAACTGCTCGAGTTGTAAATTGAGATATTGGCCAGGTTCAAATCGAACTGGTTTAGATAATAGTAAAGTCAGTTCTACACAACTAGCTGAAAGCTGGTATCGATCTATTAACTGGGTAGTAACTAAGGTAGCTGGAAGCATTATTTCTTTTTATTAAGCTCTTCTATCATGCTATCAATTTCTTCAGCGCTCATGCCATGAGCTTGAGCTCCTTCTTCTAAACTTTCAAAAGCTGCCATCGGACAACCCAAACAGTGCAAGCCGTAATCACTGACCAGTTTATGGACAGCTTCAGGATTTTGCTGAGCGATTTGAGCTATATTTTGAGTTTTGCTGATTTTTTTATTAGTCATTTTTTTCATAAAATTTAAATTTTGCTCTTTTATTTTTTACTCCCATTTTCATATTTTTTCAATCCTCCTACCAAAGCATTAAGTCCTAAATTAATGCAGTTAAATTTCCCTGGCCCGATTTTAATATTGAGTGCTTTTTGCAAATCGGCCATAGTAATTTTTTTAGCTTCTTCCACCGTTTTACCTTTAACCATATCTGTTAAAACCGAGGTGGCCGTCACACAAACCAGACAACCAAAACAAACAAATTTAATATCAGTAATTTTTTTGCCAGCTTTGTCCAACTTAACCTGCATTTTGATCTGGTCACCACAGTTAACATTGACATCATCAATAGTAATATCAGCCTGTTTCATGGTGCCAAAGTTGTGCGGATTTTTGAAAAGCTTTACTAAATCATTACGGTAAATATCCATAATTACTCCTTAAATACTAAAAACTTTTTTAACTTTTTCTAAGCTGGTCATGAGCTGGTCAATATCATTTTTGCTGTTGTATATATATAAAGATAGTCTGGTGGTAGCTAAACAAGACAAGTGTTCATGAAGCGGCATAGTGCAGTGCTGGCCAGACCGAACTGCAATTCCATCATTGGCTAAAACTTGTCCCACATCATGAGCATGAACACCTTTATAAGAAAAGGCTATTAAGCCACTGCGATTATCTGGTCCGTACACTATTGCTTCTGTAACTTTCTTAAGTTGGGCAAGAGCATAGTTAACTAATTCTTGTTCATGACTAGCAATAGCCTCAATACCAATAGTTTGAATGTATTCCAAAGCAGTTTTTAAACCAACTGCTCCAGCTACGTTGGGTGTGCCAGCTTCAAATTTGTGAGGCAGGTCTTTATACTCAGCTTTATCAAGATAGACCGCTTTAATCATATCGCCTCCACCTAAAAATGGTGGCATAGTTTCTAAAAGTTCCTCCTTACCCCACAGCACTCCAATTCCCATCGGCCCACAGATTTTATGACCGGAAAAAGCTAAAAAATCTGCATGCAAGCTAGCCACGTTAACAGGCATATGAGGCACACTCTGAGCTCCATCAGCTATACAGATAATATTGGGGTTAAACCGTTTCACCTTTTTAAAGATCTGGGCTAGGGGATTGATCGTTCCTAAGACATTGGAAATATGGGTCAGACTGACTATTTTTGTCTTTTTGCTAAGCAAGTGATTTAAGCCACCAGGTTTGGGACCTAAATTTAGCTCACCATCTTCAGTAAGCCCTACAAAAAGGAGTTTAGCTCTGGTTTGAGCTGCTATTATTTGCCAAGGCACAATATTGGAATGATGCTCCATCAAAGAAACGATAATTTCATCACCAGTCTTTAAATGAGCTAGTCCCCATGCATAAGCCAGTAAGTTGAGGCTTTCGGTCGTATTTCTGGTAAAAATAATTTCAGTAGCTTTGGCTCCAATAAATTGAGCTACAGCTTGCCGAGCTGCTTCATACATCTGGGTTGATTCCTCAGCCAGCTCATACACTCCTCGATTAACATTAGCATTATGCTGCTGGTAGTAGTTGCTAACAGCAGTAATAACTTGCTGCGGTTTTTGAGTGGTTGCTCCACTATCTAAATAAACCAATGGCTTACCGTTCATGGTTCTTTGAAAAATTGGAAAATCTTGGCGAAGCTTTTGTACATCTAGCATATTATTTTTTTATTTTGTAATACTTAATCTAAAAAATCTTGTAAGTTGTATTTATCCAGCGAATTTTGAATATCATTTCGCACCACATCCCATTGCTTTCTAAATTTGCAATGACCAGCCCGATTACAACCCTTTTCTAACTGACAATCAATTAGACCCACTGGAGCATCCAAGGCTTCTACTACAGCTAGTAAGGAAATATCACTTGGTTTTTTAGCTAAGCTATAACCGCCCCGACTACCTTCTTTACTCATGACAATATGCTTGTTTCTTAAATCAGCAGCAATTTGAGACAAAAACCGATATGGCAATCGTAATTCTTGGCTAATTTGCCGAATTGAAATAAGATTTTTTTTGATAGCTAAAGCCAATAAAAAATAAATACCGTATTGGCTACGTTTGGAAATTTGCAACATAATTTTATCCTAACAAAAAACTCCTACTTTTCAAGTAGGAGTTTGATATTGTAAATACACTTCTTATTTTAGAAAATCAGCTTGTTTTAAATTTGGGAAGAAAAAGAATTTAAAATTAAAACAAAACCAAAACCGCAAGGCTTTGCAGTTTTTGGTTTTGTTTGTCTCACCGTGTTATCATAGTACCATGAATTTCCCAGCAATCAAGACGTAACTACTTTTCTAAGTAAAAATGAAATAAAAATACCTAATATAGCACCACAAAAAACATCACTGGGATAGTGATGCCCCATATAAATCCGGCCTAGGCCGGTCAGAATTGCTAAGCCTAAAATTATATAGCTGACAATCTTTTTTGGGAAAATTAGCAAAAAAAGTGTGGCTAAAGAAAAAGCCAGGGCAGTCTGAGTTGAGGGAAAGGAAAAGCCACCTGGTTTTGGTAAAACAATATACACTTGATCTAAACTGTCATAAGGTCGTAAACGTCTAACTGAAAATTTTAAAATAATCTCTGTTAATAAATTGATCAGCAAAAAAGCATATAAGCCCAATTTGCTCAGTAATTGTTTTTTAGGATTTTTAGTCTGCCACTCTAAGTAAAGTAAAACCAAGAGCACTACTCCACCATAGGTCAGAAAGTGAATCAGTAAAGCGATGCTATTAAGCAAAAACGAGTGCGGCCAGGAATTGATAATATGGAAAACTTGTATATCCAAGCATTGGAAATTCTGCACAACCATTTGATCCATATGTATAAAATATATGTACTCCTAAAGTTTTAGAAAAAAAGAAGTTAGGCTTCTAAATCAAACAGCTTAAGCCCAGTTTCAGCATCTGGTTTTTTAGTTAAAGTTGGCAAAACTGTCAAATAAATCTCAGCTGTTCCGGAAACAGTTGCCTCAACTAAATGTCCAGCTAAAGGCTTCATAGCTGTATCAGCAAAAACCGCATGAGCATGAATAATCAGATCTTTTTCTTGACCGATGCTGCCAGTAATATTAGCTAGCTCTAAAGCTTGAGCAAATGTTTTAGAAGAGTATTTTTGTTTGGCTACATCATAGTGAGCTAGCTCAACCTGATCACAAGCCCCAACTCCATAGAAAAAGCCACCCTGAATTTTATTTTTGAGACAAAAATCTTTGAGCGTTTCTACAATTTTTTCACCTCGGGCAATCCGGATCACGTAGTGGCTTTGGTCAATTTGTTTGCTTTGCATACGGGCAGTATAACAAGATAGGTTTTACCTGTCCAGAATTTAAAAATGATCTTGACCAGGTATAATAAATGCATGGCTTTTGCGATGAAAAGTTTTAGACCGTATCTTCTCCCTATTCTTATTTTCTTTTTCTTTTTAACTAGATTATATAACTTGACGTTTTTACCAATTTTTAATGATGAAGCGATTTATTTGGATTGGGGCCAGCGTATGACCAGCCAACCCGGTTTGGCTTTTTACAGTTTGTATGATGGCAAACCACCGCTAATTTTTTGGCTGTATGGCTGGATGAATAAAATCATTCCTGATCCGTTAGTAGCTGGTAGAGTAGTGGGAATCCTATTTGGGTTTTTAGCCTTTTTAGGTTTGTATCAACTTGGTAAAAAATTATTCTCCTTCCCTGTTTCTCTCATACCAGCTTCTTTATATACCATTACTCCTATCTTCCTATTTTTTGACCGTCAAGCTTTAGTAGAAAGTAGCCTGGTCATGCTCAGTATTTGGCTATTTTATTTTTTAACAATTTATTTTAAAAATAAAAAATTATGGCCGATTGTGGGTATAACATTACTTTTAATAACAGGTCTTTTAACCAAATTAACCGTAGCTATTTTTTTTATAAGCACTTTAATCGTTTTAATCTTAAACAAAACTAAAACCAAAGGGCAGATTAATAAGTTAACGGCTTTGGGTATTATTGTCTGGTTTAGTCTATTTACCACTGTACCAATTTTACTGGCTCTGCTGCCAAATTTTAAGCAGGTTTTCATTTTAAATTCGAGATATAGTTTGGCTTTATCTCAATTATCGATAGCTACTCTTACACATAATGTTTGTAATGCTGCTCAAATCGGCTTGTGGCAACTGGGGATACCTATCGTTTTACTAACTATTCTTGGTTTGTGGCAGCAAGCTAAGGAGAAAAAATGGGGTTTAATAGTTTGGATTTTAGTGGGAATTAGTTTGGTAGTTGTTTCAGCCAAACAAGTTCAACCTCGTTATTTGGTCCCGGTTTTACCTCTAATCTTATTGATGGCAAGTTATGGTTTTGTATTCTTGGCTCATAAATCTAAGGCTTTATTGCTTTTAACTTCAGTCATGTTTTTAATTCCTGTGTATATTTCTTTTTTATTGCTGACTAACCCTCTCAAATATTTTCAATTTCTAGACCAGGTTTCACCCCAAGTTTCTCAATCCAGTAGCTATGTAAGTGATATTACTGCTGGTTACAGCGTCAACCAAGTTAAGCATTTTCTAGACCGATTAAGCAAAGATGGACCAATTTATCTAGCTTTTGCTCCTAATACTGGTAATCCTGAAAGTGCTCTTACCGCCTATTACTTTGGTAGTTTAAATGTTCAAACTGGCTACTTTGATTTAATGAATTTGAGAAATAGTGATAGTTTGAACTTTGATCGACCTTTTTACTACATTTCTCGCCAGCACGATATCGGTAATTATGACCAGTATTTTGACAAGGTTTTGACTACTTATAACCCAGGTAAACAAAGTTGGGAAGAAGTTTATAAATATAAATAGACTTTTGTTATAATAAGTACATGACGGAAGAAACACCAACTCAATCAGACTTTCTCAAACTTGTTGATAATGAAGACGATCAAGATCCAGAAAAGACTAGATTGGAACCACAAACACCAGCTGACAAAGATGATGATCCAAATTCACTAGCTAACAGGCATTTACAAGAATTAGCTGAAAAACAAGGAGTTAGTGTTGCAGAGTTAATGAGAAGAGCAGCTGAAGAAGCTCAAGAAGATCGTAGTGACCACCATTAAATAGAACTTTTACCCAAACATCAGTAGTTCAGGTTTAAAAAGCATTAAAATCCCAATTAGAAAAATCACTGTTCCGCCAATCAGTTTGGAAAGGCGAGCATATTTACTTTCAATCCCAACAGCGTGCAATGTCTTCATGGCAATAACAAAAATCACCATATCATCCAGCATAAAAATAATAATATAAAAAACCAAATAGGCGTAGTACTGCCACCATGGCAAATGGCTCATAGCCAAAACATTGGTATAAATAGCTGGTAGACCCGCTGAACAAACTAGTTCAATTAAATTGACAGCAAAAGCCAAAAGAATAATCCCACCAATAGCTAAATAAAATGTTTTTTCTTGGGTAATATGTTTTATTTGAGCAAATAATTTTTGGCGTTTTTTCTTATCAACTACTTCGCAACCACCATCACGATTTTTATAATAACTGCGTAGTTGCATTGCTCCCAAAGAGATTGCCACTATAGCAATAATGATCCGTACCCAGAAAATAAAACCAATAAATAGGAATAAATTAAGCCAAGCTGCTAAAAATAAAAAGTAAACTAATGCTGAAGCTCCAATAAAGGTCAGTCCCAAAACCCACATCCGTCGCCTATCATCCATCCCCAACAACATAGAAATCAAAAAGAGTAGAACCCACATAGCACAGGGATTAAATCCATCAAGTAGTGCAATAATAAAAGTAAGAACTGGTAACGAAAAAGTTTTTATATTGACCTTACCTAAAATTGGGATAGTAATACTATCCTTGCTAGATTTTGGCTGTGGAGTTGGAGTAGCACTAGCTTGAGGTTTGTTGAGTTCTTGTTCCAGTAGACCAATCACATCCTGATAGTTAGCATCGTTTTGTGCAGCTGCAACTAGTTCTTCAATTTCTGCCCCAGTTACCTCATCATCTAGATAACCAGTAAAGTACTGATTGCCGATAACAGTAAACGGCACACCAGAAATATCAGCCTGCAAAACTTGGCCAATTGCTTGAAATAGTTTTTGATTTTGAGCACTTCTGGTAATTTCATAGCGTTTAATAGCAACCTCTGGATGTGCTTTACTATACCCATCTAAAAAAATTTCTTCGGCTTTACAGTGCGGGCAGGTTTCTGAATAAAACAAATGAATTATCACTGTTTTTTCAGAGACTTCAGTAGCCCAAATAACAGTTGTGCTTAAAACAAAAAATAGCATTAGCAATAAAACGCTAAAAATCTTTTTCAACATAGCTGTTGTTTGTTGTTTATTTATTTTTGTATTGCCCAATTAATTTGAGCAGTTCCTGTTTTGAAGGTTCGCCTTGGACTCTAGTCAGTTCTTTCCCATTTTTATCTAAAAAAATAAAAACCGGCAACTTGCCTTCCGTGACATTATACGGTTTGATTTTACTCTCATCCTGATCAAAATCAAAATACTCAGTCTCTAATTCTGGTAGCTCCATTTCAATCTCTTGCCAACGAGGTCTCATGACTAAACAACTCGGGCACCAAACTGCTCCGATTTTGATAATTTTCATAGTTTACCTCCTTTTGCTAAAAGCGATATTAACAGCTAAAAATGTTGTAATTGGTACAGCTAAAATTAAACCAATACTCCCAACTAAAGTCCGGATAATCTCATCAGCCAATAATTCATAATTGATAACCTGGGCAAAGGGTTGAGGATTAGTGGTAAACAGCAGTAGTAGCGGTAAAGCAGCTCCGGTATATACCAAAATTAACGTATTAACCATTGAAGCAATATGATCTTGGCCAACCACCATCGCTTGGCGATACAGTTGCCAAGGGCTTAGCTTGGCATTAACTTGCTTTAGCTGAGCTACTACTGCAGCTTGAGAGACCGTAATATCATCCAAAATTCCCAAGCAGCCAATAATAATTCCAGCTAGTAGTAAACCTTTAATGGGAATTGTGCCGCCAGCAGCTACTTGCAAAAAAGCAGCTTCTTCAGAAGCAAAACCGGTTAACTTAGCCGCATCAATAAAAATAGTTGCCAAAATCCCAGTAATAAGTAGGGCTACAAAAGTACTAGCAATAGCAATTAAAGTTTTCTGATTAATACCATGGGATAGAAAAAAGGTGATTGGCACCAAAGCAATGGAAGCTACAATCGCAATAACAACCGGATTAGCCCCATGCATGATTTGAGGCAGAATAAAACTGAAAATAATACCAAAGGAAAAAATCATACCTAAAAGCGAAGTTAAACCTTTGAGCTGGCCAATTACTACTGTTACTACTACAAAAATAATAAATAAAAACAGCAGTACATCCCGTCGGACAAAATCAGCAATCACATAATGGTTTTGACCATTAATATCCTGGCTCACACTAATAACTACATCATCACCAATATGATAAAGCTGGGTTGTTGCTGAAGGGATTTGGCCATGTTCGATAATAATTTTCTGGTCTTTTTGAGAGCCAGAAGTCAGTTTTACTTGTAGTTTTTGATATGGTTGTGCACCAATTGAAGTTTCAATTTGTTTTTCTTCTAAAACCTCAATTACTTCACCTTCAATAGTATCTAGACCTTGAGCTCGAACCGCTAAAGCTAAAGGCGAAAAAAGATACACTCCTATTGCTACCAATAGAGTAATGATACTAATTTTATTCATCTTTTTGATATTCGATTTTAATAGCTTTACCGCTAATAATTGCTTGGGCAATCTTTTTATACGCTCGATCTAAGTCGCGACCAAAGGTTGGTTGTGAGATTCCCATTTTAGCAGCTGCTTGCATATGATCCAAGCCATCAACATCATGCAACTTAAGAGCTTCTAGTTCGCTACTACTTAGCACCACTTCATCCAGTAAACGCAAAGGAATACCTTGAGGCTTAAAGTAATAGGTTTGTGGTTCAAAAAAGAGTTGGCGAGGTCGTCTCGGTCTAGACATAAGCTATATTATTATACAAATAACTACCCTTGCCTATAAAAGCAAGGGTAGCATTTAATAAGGTTTAGGCCAAATCAGCCTCAGCTTCCTCAACCATTTTTAGTTCTTCTTGCAAAGCTTTTTTATATTCGGTTAAATCTTCTTGCTGTTGTTTTTTAGTGGGTTGACTTGGGAAACCCCAAAATCCACCAAATAGTCTACCTAAACCTCGACCGGCTCGGCGGCCAAAGCCTCGACCATACCCCCAACTGCAAAAGCCCATACCTCGACCAGTCATAGGTCCTTGACCAGTAGGTCCGGTTTGATCAAATCCTGGCATATCTATCACCTCCTTTTATTAATGAATATATATTCATTATAACTCAAAGTTTTGGTTTGTCAAATCATTCTAAAACTCATAAAATAAAAGTATGTTTTTAAAATTGCCTTTAGCTTTTACTAACGATACTCGCGATGTGGATGAAGTTGAAGTTATTCATAAAGTTCAAACTAATAACCAGTTTTCTTTCAGCTTCTTGGTTTTACTGATTGGTTCAAGTATTGTTTGTACTTTAGGATTACTTTTAAATACACCGGCTGTCATTATTGGTGGTATGCTCATTTCGCCGCTTATGTGGCCACTGGTTAAAATTTCTCTGGGTATTTCTTATAGTCGCCCCAACTATGTCAAACAGGCTGTTACTTTACTTCTCGTTGCTATTGCAATCACTTTTTTTAGCGCTTTTGCTATTACCCTCATTTCTCCTATTAAAGGCATTAACTACGAAATTCTGGCTCGGACCAACCCAACTCTACTGGATATCTTTGTAGCTCTGGTAGCTGGAGGTGTAGCTGCCCTAGCTATTGTCCAAAGTAAGATTTCAGATAGTTTAGCCGGAGTTGCCATTGCTACTTCTTTAATGCCACCACTTTGTGTCAGTGGGATTGGTTTGGCTCTTTTTAGTTCGGCAACTTTTTTAGGTGGCTTAATGCTCTTTTTTGCCAATGTGATTTCGATTATTTTTATTTCAGTTTTAATGTTTTATTTAGTAGGGATCAAAAGAACCAGTAATTCTCAATTTCAGCGCAATGGTCTAATTATAGTTAGTATTACCTTGATAATTACAGCTTTGCCTTTGATTTTGTTGCTCAAAAATTACACTTTTAAATCTGAAGCATATCAAACCACCAGACAAGTTCTAGAACAACGTTTTGCTAAAATTTCCCCAGCTATTAGCCTTGATAGTGTCAGTATGAGTTTAAAATCTAAAACCGATCCAGACGCTATTGATATTGAGGCTGAAGTTTTAGTCCCGGAAGATATTGCCATTGATTATCAGCAAAAAGAAGCTATTATCGACCAACTTAAATCAGCTTTGGGAAGGAATATTAATCTCAATCTACGCATTCAGCATACGATTGCTTTAGTCAGCCAAGAAGATCTTGAAACTGGTTCGGTTAAAACCCAACTAACTAAGATTTTTCAAACGCAGTTATCAAAACTTAATGCCTCTCTTACTATTGATTCTCTAAGTATTATTCAAGACAGTGACACTGGTGTTTGGGTAGCAGCAGCAGTCATTCGAGCTGATCCGAGTATCCAAATTACTGAAAATCAACGAAGCGAATTAGAACAGATTTTAGCAAACCAAACTAAACAAGCTGTTGAGCTCGATTTAGAAATTATTTCCCGGATTAAGCTTAAATCCCAGCCAGATTTAGAGCAGGACCAAATCAAACAAGATATTCAAAAGGGGATTATTGCTCTGTTTCCTAATGCTGACATTGGCTCCTTAGCCTTGACATCTCAAAGCTTGGAATCTGCTTCAGATAGTGAAGTAAAACAAGAGCTGCTTACAGCTACGCTGGATATCAAAATCCCTAAAGGCAGTACTATCAAACGCGAGAGTCTCGATCAGCTTAAAGATTCTTTAGAAGCTAAATATCAAAAAATCTTCCGTCTTAAACTCAATGTAACTGAAAAAAATACATATTTATTTTAACAAGTCTTCTATTTTTTCAATTCTAAAAGTTCAGCTTCCAAATCGCAAAATTTAGAATACTGGCAAAGCTAACCCAGGCTAGGTAGGGAATAAGGAGCCAAGCCGCTGGTTTTGAGATTTTAGCAAAGCTTAGCATCGTTGCTAAAATGAGCACCCACAGCAGAACAATATCAACTAGAGCTAACGAGGGATTTCTGAGTCCAAAAAATAGTATAGACCATAAAATATTTAAAACGAGTTGAACTCCAAAAATAGTCAAAGCTTTTTTGACTTCTTTCTTTCCAAAGCCCTGTTGCCAAACAAGATATAAGGCCATACCCATCAAAATAAACAGAGTAGTCCAGACTGGAGCAAACACCC